>CALCNF010000164.1 GCA_937897815.1 uncultured Pseudomonadota bacterium
GGAGCGGGTCTTGTTCGAGTTTTCGTTCGCCGACGACCAGGCGACCGTCGTGGACCGCCGCTTTACGACCACGCGTGAGATCACGGGCCCGTTGAAGCTCCGATCCGCCACAGGCTTCGGGATCACGGACTCGGACGGCGCGACCTACTACTACAGCGCGGTCTTCGATGGGGAGGACGTGTTCATGGGGCTCGGCGCCGCCATCGAGAGCGAAGCCGGAGAGACCTTCACGGCCCGGATCGGCGCGTGGGAGCGTCTCGTCCGTAAGAAGGATGAAGAGGGCTGCACCTACATCAAGACCTGGGGCGGAAGCACCTCCGAGGAGACGGTCGCCTGTGAGCTCAAGCAGAAGGGAGAGCGCACGGTGTTCAGCTACCAGAGCGAGGACCCGTTCCGACCCGGGAAGCTGAAGACCTACGAGCTGACGGTCGTAGGAGACTACCTTCTGGGCAAGGAGCTCGCGGACTCGCGCGCCGAGGCGTTCGACCCCAAGGCTGAGCCCAAGGCGGCGAGCGAGACGCCAAAGCCAGCGCCGGCAAAAGAGCTCCTTGTGGCGCTCCCGGACACGCCGGACGAGGCGAAAGCTGCGGCGCCCAAGCAGGGAGATAGCCAACCGAAGGCCGCGGCTCCTCCGGCCACTGCGGTGAAGCCCGCCGCGGCTGCGGCCCCACCGAGCGCTCCGGCGGAGGGCTCGGTCAAGCCTCCGGCGGCTCCTGTGCCCGCCAAGAAGACCGGCGAGGACGCGCCCAAGGCCCCCTAGGGGACGAGCAGGCGGGAGCTTCGAGCCGGCAGCGAGACCGTGACGACCTCGCCATTCGCATCAAAGCTCTCCTCGCTCAGGGCGTCGGTCAGCGAGCCCCCTCCCGGGAGGGGCAGCGTCACTTCGACGGCCGCGTTCGCGAGATTCACGGCGCCATAGGCGACCTCGGCTCCCGCTGTACGACGAAGCACCAGATGGCTGTCGCTCGCGTCCGCGACGCTCACGTCCCCGCGACGCAGCGCGACGCTCTCAGCGCGAGCCGTGAACAGCGCGCGCACCTGGGTCCTAAGGGCCTGCTGGGACTCCGTCAGACCATCCCAGGGCATCATGCGTCGGTTGTCCGGATCGTTGGCGCCCGGCAGCCCGATCTCATCTCCGTAATAGAGGAGCGGAACCTCGGGGCCAGCCGCCAGCAGGGTGAACGCCCGGAGCAGACGGTCGTAGGGCTCCTGCTCGGTCACGATCCCCGGAGGGCACTCCCAGGCCGCAGGAGTGGAGCCATCGGGACAGGTGTCCAGGTTCGCTCCGCTCGCGATGGAGATGAAGCGCGGCAGGTCGTGGTTGCCCAGGAAGGAGGACATGACGGCATCCGAACCATAGTAGGCGTGCGAGGCGACCATGGCCTCTCCGAGCCAGCTCAGCGATAGGTTCTCCCTGGCTAGCGCCTCAAGGAAGGGCCAGTAGATGGGGAAGTCGAACTGTCCATCCAGGAGGTTGGGACCGAGGTAAGAGGCGATGAGGGCCTCCTCGGTCCCCGAACCGCCACCCCACCCTCCGGTGAAGGTCTCGCCGACCATCCACAGGGGCTGATCCGCGTGGGCCGTGATCCGATCGGCCACCTTCTCCCGCAGGGTGTAGAAGAAGTGGGGATGGATGTGCTTGGCCGCGTCGATGCGGAAGCCGTCCAGGTCGGCCGCGCGGAGCCAATAGAGCGCGATCTCGCTCATGTGCTCGACCACGGTGTCATTGCGGTGGTTCAGGTCAGGCATGTAGCTCTCAAACCAGCAGGTCTCCACGGGCTCCCAGCCCTGCTCCTTGCAGACCCCGTCATCATTGAACCAGCCGTCGGCTCCATGCTCTGTGTACTCGTAAGCGGTCTCGTAGACGTGGTTCACGACCAGGTCGACCAGCACGCGAATCCCGCGCTCGTGCGCGGTCCGCACGAGCGTCTGGAGCTCCTCAAGGGTCCCGAACCTGGGCTCAGTGTCCAACGTGTTCGACGGAAAGTAGGCGTGGTAGGCCGAATAGGTCTTTCCGGAGGTGCCTAAGACGCAGTCGTCAGGGTTGTCCATGGGAGCGCTCAGCCAAAGGGCGCGCACGCCGAGCTCATCAAAGTAGCCCTCCTCGAGCGCCGCGGTGATGCCCGCCCAGTCGCCGCCCTTCCAGTTGGCGATCGAGTCCTCCGGAAGACAGCTCAGCGGATCATCGGAAGGGACCTCATCACGGAAACGATCGGTGAACGCGAAGTAGAGCGTGGCGTCTCGCCAGTCGAAGGGCTCGGGCTCGAGCCAGAAGGAGACGACCAGCGGCTCAGCGGCTCCTCCGCTCCCCGAGGCGTCGAACTGGAA
>CALCNF010000165.1 GCA_937897815.1 uncultured Pseudomonadota bacterium
CGATCACCAGATCCCCGTCGACGATGAGCGTCGCCCCGTCGGCCCCGAGGACCCCATCGTTGAGCGCCACCTGGCCCGAGGCCTCGACCTTCAAGGCGCCGGCCACAGAGAGCGTATGAGGCAGGACCATCTCCAGAGTCCCGCTCTCGACCGTGAGGTCGTCGACAGGCTGGTCCATGTCGAGGCTCACGACCGCGCCGTTGGCGATGGTCACGTTGTCGCTCGAGTAGACGGTCTTCGACGACCAGGGCGCGGTGACGTCATAGACCACATCAAACGACGACTGCGCGATGGCGTAGAGCGGCACCTGGGTCTGCCCCATGGTCCCATCCAGTCGTGACCACACGACGGTGAGTACGCCCTCGGCGCTCTCGCCCTGAGCGAGGCCGGCGACCGTGTTGTCGAAGAGCACCTCGAGGTGCGTGAGCGTCGGCGCCGGGCTCATGAGCACCAGCGGCAGCTCCTCGGGGCTGCAGAAGGCGCCCGGGTGCGTCTCTGCGTGAACGGTGACGTCGATGACCTCCACATAGGAGGGCGCCTCAAAGGACAACAGAGCGTTGCCCACCGACTGCTCAAGGAAGGTCGGATGACCGATCATGACGCCCTCGGCCGGGCTCACGTTGACGGTGATCTCCTCCTGATAGTCCGAGCTCAAGACGAGCCCGTCGTTGGTCGTCGCGTTGAAGAACCAGCCAGTCGTCTCAGCCGGGAGCTCCGCGCTCAGGGTCCAGGTTCCTGGCGGCGCCTCGATGAGCTCGCTCACCGCCACCTCGTTCCAGGTCATGTCCCCCGTGTAGCCCGTCTCCGTAGCGTAGAGCAGAGAGGCTCCGCTCAGAGGCTTGGCGGAGGTGAAGACCGCCTGAGCGTCTCCGTCGACCGCGCCGACGGTCTGCTGCTGGGCCCAGGGCGCTCCAGCGTCGACCACGGACTGGGCGAAGGCGTAGCTCTCCGGCCGGCTCCAGGCGGCCCCGTGGCCGTGACCCATACCGGGCACGAGGGACACCATTCGAGCTCCGGGCGCCGCGTGGTAGGTCGCCGCCTGGCTGTCGTGGGAGAAGTGGTTCTCCTTC
Organism: uncultured Pseudomonadota bacterium; assembly: GCA_937897815.1. Taxonomy (GTDB): domain Bacteria; phylum Myxococcota_A; class UBA9042; order PHBI01; family CALCNF01; genus CALCNF01. The sequence continues at coordinate 1,071 of CALCNF010000165.1, forward strand.
GGCCATGAGAGCCAAAGCGCGGGCATCTCGGCGGAGCTGACCCAGAGGTGCGGATCCCAGAGCTCGCGGTAGGGCTCGTTGTTCACGAGCGCGCTGCCGAAGTAGTTGGGGATGTCGTACTTATGCCCGGTCCCATAGATGGGAACCGAGAAGGCGAAGCGGTCATCGACGCCCATGGCCATGGAGGCGATCACCCCGCCCCAGGAGATGCCCACGAGCCCCACCTGCTCAGCGTGGACCTCGGGGAGCGCGCGAAGCAGGGAGTTGGCCAGCACCGTGTCGGCCACGGCGTGAAGCATCCACTGGTCGGCGACCGGCTCGGAGACGTCTCCGTAGGCGCCGACCCGCGCGGGCCCGGCCATCTGATGCTTCTGCCAGGAGCCGACCGCTTGCCCTCCATCCAGGTCGCTCTGGGAGGCTGGCGTGTCGTTCTGGCCTTCCACGGCGATGCTGATGGCCGCGAAGCCCCGCGAGGTCCACTCGGCGACCCAGGCGCTGTAGGCCGAGCCTCCGCCACCGTGGACCAGGACCACGCCCGGCACAGGGCTCTCGGCGCTCGCACCGGCGGGGAGCCCGATACGGGCGAAGACACGGGTGTCCTGACCTTGATAGGGCAGCGCGTCGAAGTAGACGCCCTTGGTCTGCCCGGGAGCGACCTCGGTCACGTCCTCGGTCACGTCGTCGGCGCGCATCACGGGCGCCTCGGTGAGCTCCGCCAGGGCGGCGATCTGCGCGCGCTCGGCCGCGTAGGCGTCCTCAGGCGCCTCTTCCTCCGTGCAGGCGGTCAACGCCTCGCAGAAGTAGAAGGTGCACGCGCCCTCGTCGTCGGTGGAATAGCAGGCCCCCCAGTCCTCCTCACAGGCCCACGCGCAGTCGGTGACGCGCGCGCCCATGACCTGGTCTTCGGCGCACTCAAAACAAGAGCCGTCGTCGATCAGGGCCAGGGGCTCAAAGTTGGGCGACCCCGAGTTGGTGCACCCCTCAGGCTGACAGACCGGCGGGACACAGCCGCACACATAGGCGCCATCCGTGTTGGCGCACGGCTCCTCTGGCGGACAGTCGTTGAGCCCTGCGTCCGCGCACTCGTCGATGTCGTCGCAGCCAAGGCCATCCTCGCTCAGCGTATATCCATCGCCGCAGGCGCACTCGAAGCCGCCGTCGAGATTCAAGCACTCCTGGTCGCAGCCGCTCTCGCCGCTCGCGCACTCGTCGATGTCGTCACAGCCGAGCCCATCCTCGGCGAGGAGGTAGCCGTCTTCGCAAGAACAGATGAACATCCCCTCCAGGTTCTCGCAGTCCTGATCGCAGCCGCCGTTGTCGGTCGCGCACTCATCGACGTCATCACACACGATGGCGTCGGTCTCGAGCACTCCCACACACGGCGCGTCGCCACGCACGAGCCGGTACTGGTGCGTCCCTCGGTTATGAAGGTTGAAGACCAGCTCATAGGTCCCGGTCCCGGCGGCGTCATAGGCCTGCCAGTAGTCGTTGCCCTGCACCGACTGGTCGACCTGAACCCAGGCGCCGTCGACCTGTCGCTCGACCCGCCATCCGTCGGGCCGGGCGAGACCGCGAATGGTCAGCGGCGTGTAGCCGAGCCCGCCGGTCAGGATGAAGCGCGCCGCGGTGGCGCCCGAGGACGCCTCGAACTCCAGGGGGTGGGTGCGCGTGAGCGTCCCGACGAGGGGCGTGAGCTCCAACTGGTTTTCTGTAGCGAGCAGGAGCGCCATATCCGTGCTCTGGAAGCTCGAGGGCGCGAGCGCGGTCAGGTAGTCGCTCTCTCCGTAGTAGATGTCCTTGTCGGAGGGCGGCACCAGGTACTCCACCGTCGCGCGGATCACGCTCCCTGCTGGGATGACCATGTCGCCGGAGTCGTAGGGGACGCCCAGCTCGAAGGCCATCTGAGACCATCCCCCGTTGAAGGTCCGAACGATGTTGATGTGAGGCGTGGTCTCGACCGTGTCGCCGAGGATCGCCTCGTAGTCGCGCACGACGAAGACGAGGTTGGCCAGGTGCTCGGGCAGGTCCCCGCTCATGTGGTCGCTGTCATAGAGCATCACCCAGGGGGCGTCGCCCTCGAGCGGGATGCCACGGTGGTCCACCGTGGCGTAGCCGGTCGTTCCGTGATTGGGGACATCGTCATCGACCATCACGCCCTCGGTGTTGCCAAAGGCGTAGCGCGTAAACCCGTTGTCTCCGTAGTTGTCAGACGCCATCTGAAAGAGCGCCAGCCGGTCGTAGCTCACGTCCTCATGGAAGGTGTACTCCACGTGGTAGTAGGCGCGAACAAGGTCGTCGGTTCGGCCGAGCTGGGTCGCGATGCGCGCCGAGATCTTGTTGTCCCGGGTGACGCCTCCGTAGACCACGTCCGTGAGGTTCGGACCCGTGTAGGTGTAGCGGCTCCGAAGTCGCCCCAGGGTGTGATCGGGTCGGTAGGCGTTGGGGGTATCGGCGTAGACGAGGAAGGAGGCCCCGCCCACGTTGCCCGTCCAGCTCCACTTCTGTTTGGTCTTCACGAGAAAGGGGCGAACGTCGTCGACCATGGCCCGGGTCAGGGTCATGTCCGGGTCGTAGGTGATGGACTCCCCGAAGGCCCCGAGCGAGGACTGATCCCACTGCTGGTTCTTCCCCCAGCCGATGAGCGAGAGCTGGGCGTGCTGGGCCGCGTAGGCCTCGCCCCACTTGGAGTGAGC
>CALCNF010000166.1 GCA_937897815.1 uncultured Pseudomonadota bacterium
CCTCCTGAATCTCGTAGGAGGGCTCGACACCCCAACCACCGGGACGGTCGTCGTCTCTGGCCAGGAGGTGAGCGCCCTCTCCCGCGCCGACCGGAGCGACCTCAGGCGCGACCACATCGGCTTCATCTTCCAGTCCTACAACCTCGTCCCCGTGCTCTCGGCCCTTGAGAACACAGAGTTCGTCCTCATGCTCCAGGGTGTTCCAGAGAAGGAGCGTGTCGCGCGGGCGAGGGAGACCCTCGCGGCCGTAGGGCTCGCGGGCATGGAGGATCGGCGCCCAAGCGAGCTCTCCGGTGGTCAGCAGCAGCGCGTGGCGGTGGCTCGCGCCATCGTGAGCAAGCCCTCTGTGGTCCTCGCGGACGAACCGACCGCCAACCTGGACTCCGAGACCAAGGCCGAGCTCATCCGGCTCATGAAGCAGATGAACGAGCAGGAGGGCGTGACCTTCCTCTTCTCGACCCACGACCCGGAGATCATCGAGGTCGCCCGCCGGGTCGTGACCCTCCGAGACGGCAAGATCGCCAGCGACGAGCGCCGTTGATGCGTCCACTCCTGGCCGGCCTCCTCGCCCTCTCGCTTCAGGTGAGCACGACAGCGGACGCGCAGGCGCGCGGGACCTTCCGCACCGGGGGACACCTCAAGCTGTTTACGGTCACGAGCGTGCCGAAAGAAGGCGACCCCCTGGGGGAAGAGGCCTCCGGTCAGGCCGTGTCGGACCTTCGCCTGAAGTTGAACTGGCGGCCTATCCGGTCCCTGCGTGTGGAGCTTCACCCGCAGCTGACCCTGACCCACGCAGGCTCCGCCTTGAGCGGGCTCCAGACAGGCGTGCAGGAGGGCCTGCCTGAGGCGCTCCCCCTGAGCGCGGACCTCATCGACGAGGACGCCGTTCAGGCCCGAGCGCGGGCCGACCGAGCGAGCGTGCGCCTCGACCAGGGCCCCCTTCGCGTGACGGCGGGCCGGCAGGCCGTGAGCTTCGGCAAGGGGCGCATCTTCACGCCGCTCGACCTCGTTGCGGCCTTTCGGCCCACGACCCTCGACACCAGCTACAAGCCCGGCGTGGACGCTCTTCGCCTCGACCTCTTTCAGGGGGTGTCCGGACAGGTCACGCTCCTCGGCGCCTACCTTGGGGACTGGGAGCTCGACCAGAGCGCCCTTGTGGCCCATGGCAAGGGCAGCCTGGGCGACTGGGAGCTTGAGGGCTTCGTCGGTGGCCTCTATGGCGACCTGGTGCTCGGCACGTCGGCCTTCTACAACGCGGGCGCCGTGGGCCTCTACGGGGACCTCAACGTGACCCTCCCGGAGGACGACTCGTTCATCCGCGCCCTGGTCGGGGTCCAGTTCAAGCCCAGCGAGTCCACCCACCTGAACGCGGAGGTGTACATCCAGACCCTGGGCGCCTCCGAGCCGGACGACTACCTACTCCAGTACGCTTCGCCACGCTTCGCGCGTGGTGAGGTCTGGCTGGCTGGCGAGCTCTACGGCGCGGTGGCCGGTCAGCTCGAGCTCACACCGCTGGTGAGCTTGAGCGGCGCCCTCATCGTGAACCCCCTCGACACCAGCGCGCTGATCATGCCGAGCCTCGTGTGGAGCGTGTCCGATAACGCCACCGCAAACCTGGGCGCGCTCGTAGGACTCGGTCGAGCCAGCGCTCCTGCAGGCCCTCCCGTCGGGCTGCGCCTGCGGAGTGAGTTTGGCCACCTCCCCTCCACGGCCTTCCTCAGCGCGAGCGTTTATTTCTAGGCACTTACGGACCCGCCGCCATCGTCACAGGTCTCACCCCCAAAAAGAAAGCGACTTGTCACTTTCTTTTTATCCGGGTATAGACAGTGCCCATGAGCACCCAGGAAACAAGCCCAGAGCCCAAGCAGGACCGAGCCCGAGCGACGCGACGGCGCCTCCTCGACGCCGCGGGCCGTAGCCTGTGCGAGCTCGGCTTCGCCGGGACCACCACGACCGTGGTTGCGAAGCGAGCGGGCGTCTCCCAGGGAGCGCTCTACAAGCACTTCCGAAGCAAGCAGCAGATGATCGCCGCGACCACCGAGCACCTGTTCAAGGGCCTCATCGAGGCGTTTCGGGAGGCGTTCTCGAAGGCCGCCACCGGACGAGACCCCATCGCGCGCGCCCTCCCCTCGCTCTGGGCGGTCTTCGTCACGCCGGAGCTCTACGCCGTGGTGGAGCTGTACATCGCGGCGCGCACCGACGATGGCCTGCGCGAGGCCCTGGTCCCGGTGCTTATCCAGCATCGAGAGAACCTGCGCGCCGAGGCGAAGGCCTTGTTTCCGGAGGCGGCCGAGAAGAACCCAAGGTTCGACATCGTCGTCGACAGCCTGATGGCGGCGCTCCAGGGCGCCGCGGTGAGCGCCGCGGTGCTCGGGGAGGTCCAGGACGCTGCGCAGCTCGGTGGGTTCCTCGAAGAGATGTGTCGGCGTGAGCTTCAGGCGCCTTTCGGGAGGGTCTAGATGGATCTCTTGCTCTGGGCCATCCCTGTGTTCTTCGTGACGATGCTCGTGGAGTGGCGACTCACCCTGGGCGCGGAGGTGCAGGGCTATCGGCTCAAGGACACGGCCGCGTGCCTGTCCATGGGGCTCGGCAACCTCGCCGTGATGGGATCCGTGAAG
>CALCNF010000167.1 GCA_937897815.1 uncultured Pseudomonadota bacterium
CCCCCACGGTGGTGGTGAGGGCCGCACCTCGGGAGGTCGCCACCCGGTGACCCCCTGGGGCGTCCCGACCAAGGGTAAGAAGACCCGTAACAACAAGCGAACCGACCGCCTCATCGTGCGTCGTCGCAACAAGAACTAGGGGGAGGTAGAGCATGCCTCGTTCAGTCAAAAAGGGACCCTTCATCGACGATCACCTTTTCAAGAAGGTGGAGGCCGCGGCTGCGGCCGGAGATCGCAAGGTCATCAAGACCTGGAGCCGACGCTCCGTGATCTTCCCGGAGATGGTGGGCCTCACGATCGCCGTTCACAACGGGCGCAAGTTCCTGCCGGTCTTCGTTACGGAGAACATGGTGGGCCACAAGCTCGGAGAGTTCGCGCCGACCCGTACCTACCACGGCCACGCGGCCGACAAGAAGGGACGGAGGTAGAGCACCATGGAAGGCAAAGCCAGCCTCAAGCACGTCCGCATGGCGCCGCGAAAGATTCGCGTCGTCCTGGACGCCATCCGACAAAAGCCGGTCGAGCTCGCGCTCGCCCAGCTCAGTCTCTCCGATCGGCGTGCCGCATCGGTCGTCCACAAGCTCCTGGCGTCCGCGGTCGCCAACGTGGGCCAGGGCGGCGACGTGGACACCTCGGATCTCTACGTCTCAGAAGCCTGGGCCGATCAGGGCCCGACGCTGCGACGCTTCCGTCCGCGCGCCATGGGCCGCGCGACTCGCATTAACAAGAAGACGAGCCACGTCACTCTCGTGGTCTCGGGCCTCGAGTAGGGGGACACTGTGGGACAGAAAGTAAACGCAGTCGGCTTCCGCGTCGGCATCACCAAGCCCTGGGCCTCCAAGTGGTACGCTGACCGCGGATACCATGTGTGGTTGCACGAGGACCTGAAGATCCGTGAGCTCATCAAGAAGCAGATGGGTCACGCGGGCATCTCGAAGGTGCTCATCGAGCGCTCCTCGACCAAGTGCACGGTGAACGTCCACACGGCGCGCCCGGGTATCATCATCGGCAAGAAGGGTCAGGGAGCAGAGATGCTCAAGGACCAGCTTCAGAAGATCACCGACAACAAGGTGTACCTGAACATCCACGAGGTCCGTAAGGCCGAGGTGGACGCTCAGCTCGTCGCCGAGAACGTGGCGACCCAGCTGGAGCGCCGCGTGTCCTTCCGACGCGCCATGAAGAAGTCGGTTCAGACCGCCATGAAGTTCGGCGCCAAGGGCATCCGCCTCAACGCGTCGGGCCGACTGGGTGGCGCCGAGATGTCGCGCCGTGAGTGGTACCGCGAGGGCCAGGTGCCCCTGCACACCCTGCGCGCTGACATCGATTACGGCTTCGCTGAGGCCAAGACTACCTACGGCATCATCGGGATCCAGGTGTGGATCTACAAGGGTGAAGTCCAAACGGAGCGTCGCGCCCAGGCTTAGGTCTGAGGCTCGACCCTGATTAAGGGGGAGAACACGCCATGCTGGCTCCCAAGCGAGTAAAATTTCGGAAACGCCACACCGGTAAGAACCGTGGAATGGCGCGCAGTGGTACCGAGGTGAGCTTCGGTGATTACGCGCTCCAGGCCGTGGGCCGTGGCTGGATGACATCTCGGCAGATCGAGGCCGCTCGTATCGCGATGACGCGTTACATCAAGCGTGGTGGTCAGATCTGGATTCGAGTGTTCCCTGACAAGCCCATCACCAAGAAGCCTGCCGAGACCCGAATGGGTAAAGGTAAGGGTTCACCTGAGTATTGGGTCGCGGTCGTTAAGCCCGGTCGCGTCCTCTATGAGATGCAGGGTGTGAGCGAGGAGATCGCTCGAGAGGCCTTCCGCCTCGCGCAGCACAAGCTCCCGTTCAAGACCCGCTTCATGAAGAAGAACGAGGTCAAGGTATGAACTCGCAAGACCTTCGACAGCTCGACCCCGCAGATCTTCAGGCGAAGATCGACGCGCTGCGCGAGGACCTCTTCAAGGTCCGATTCCGTCACCAGACGGCGCAGCTCGCGGACTCGAGCGAGATCCGAAAAACCCGTCGCACGCTCGCCCGTGCGATGACCATCCTGACCGAGCGGCAGCGTGAGGCCACCGCAACGAGCGAGGTGTAGGGCCATGAGTGAACGCGGTAACAAGAAGACCATGATCGGTCTCGTCGCCAGCGACAAGATGAACAAGACCGTGGTTGTCGAGGTGACTCGACGCACGATCCACCCGATGTACCACAAGTACATCAAGCGTCGTAAGCGCTACCAAGCCCACGACGAAGCCAACGACTGCAACGTGGGAGATCGCGTCCTCATCGAGGAGTGCCGACCCATGAGCGCCCGCAAGAACTGGCGCGTCAAGCAGATCCTGGAGCGCGCGGTCTAGGACCGAGCCTTCGCGGAAGAACTCCGAGAGGAAGAGAGTAGAACCATGATTCAGATGCAGACCGTCTTGCAGCCGGCCGATAACTCCGGCGCCAAGAAGCTCCAGTGCATCAAGGTGCTGGGCGGATCGAAGCGCAAGTACGCGTCGGTCGGCGACATCATCGTCGTGTCCGTGCGCGAAGCGATGCCCAAGTCCAAGGTCAAGAAGAAGGCCGTGATGAAGGCTGTCGTCGTGCGCACCGCCAAGGAGATCCGTCGTCCAGACGGCTCCTCGATTCGCTTCGACGAGAACGCCGCGGTCCTGATTAACAACGCCGGTGAGCCGATTGGCACACGTATCTTCGGTCCCGTGGCGCGAGAGCTCCGCGCGAAGGCCTTTATGAAGATCGTGAGCCTCGCTCCCGAGGTCCTGTAGGAGATCGACGGATGAATCGCATCAAGAAGGGTGACAATGTCCGCGTCATCGCGGGCAAGGACAAGGGACGCGAGGGCAAGATCCTCGGTTTCAGCAACAACGGTGAGCGCGTGCTCGTCGAGGGGCTGAACATCGTTAAGCGCCACACCAAGCCCACGACCGCTAGCCCCCAGGGCGGCATCGTGGAGAAGGAGGCTGGTATTCACGTGTCGAACGTGATGCCGCTGACGCCTAGCGGAGAGCCCACGCGTATTCAATTCAAGACCGAGGACGGACAGAAGGTTCGTTATTCGGCCAAGCACGACGAGACCCTCGACTAGGGCGAGGAGAGATCATGACTGCACGACTACACAATCAGTATAATGACGACATCGCCGGCCAGATGATGAAGGAGTATGGCTACTCCAACATCATGGAGGTCCCGAAGATCCAGAAGATCTCGGTGAACATCGGCCTCGGCGACGCCGTTCAGAACTCGAAGCTCATCGACGGCGCTGTGGCGCAGCTGACCCAGATCACCGGTCAGCACCCCATCGTGACGCGAGCGCGAAAGTCCATCGCGACCTTCAAGCTCCGCGAGGGAATGCCCATCGGCGTCAAGGTCACCCTGCGACGTGAGCGCATGTACGAGTTCCTCGATCGGCTCATCAACATCGCGCTCCCTCGTGTGCGTGATTTCCGTGGGATTTCGCCTAAGGCCTTCGACGGCCGCGGCAACTACACCCTCGGTATCAAAGAGCAGATCATCTTCCCTGAGATCGACTACGACAACATCGATCGTGTCCAGGGGTTGAACGTCACGATCGTGACGACGGCAAAGACTGACGATGAGGCCCGTAGCCTCCTCGCCCATTTCGGCATGCCCTTCCGCAAGTAAAGGAGCAGGATCGATGGCTAAGAAAAGCAAGATCAACCGCAACGAGCATCGCAAGGCGACGGTGGCCAAGTACGCCGCCCGCCGAGCTGAGCTCAAGGCGACCATCAAGAACACGAAGACGTCTCCGGAGGAGCGGGAGTTGGCCATGAAGGCCCTCCGCAAGCTTCCCC
>CALCNF010000168.1 GCA_937897815.1 uncultured Pseudomonadota bacterium
CCTGTCCCCTCGGGCACAGGGCCCAGGGAACGAAGGAAACGCCGCGGCCAATCGGGCTCGAAGAAGAGCGTCAAGACCGCGATCATGATCCAGGGAAACATGCCGATCTTGAACAGGAGCCCGACCGCGCCATGAAAGCCCAGCGCGACGAGATAGGCGACCGGACGGGTCCTACGGAACAACATCGCGGGGATGATCAGGGCGTCGAAGAGGCACCCACCCCAGCTCATGGCCGCGGGCGCCCAGTCCTGCGCAAAGAGGAGGCCGAGCACAGGGACATCTGTCCGCGCCGCGAGCCAGAGCCCCAGCGGCTGGTGATGCACGAGCCAGTCAGGACCCATCTTGGCGATCGCTGCATACACGTAGACGACGGCCACCTGGTACTTGAGCAGCCACAGCATCCAAGCGGGGACCGTCTGAATCGCCCTCGCAGGGGCCCTGCGCGCGTCCAGACCCCACACGTTCCCCAGGGGCATCCAGACCATGAGGAGCGAGAGCAGTGACACCAGGTAATAGTGGTTCAGATAATTCGTGACATCGATGAGCTCCACATACGTGAAGACCACGAAGTAGGTGATGATCGACGCCCGGTAGAACAGGCCGAGGCAGATGCAAAGAGAGCTCACCGCGAGGACTCCAAAGGCGCCGTACATCGCCCAGCCCGGCAGCACCGTCACCCACTCGAAGCCCAGGTAATGAAAGAAGAACGTGGGCTCGATGAAGGCGCGCTCGACCCACCCCTCCGCGACGAAGCGCACGGATGCGAACAGACCAATGGCTCCGAACAGCACCCTGAAGACACCGAGACTAGCCGCGTCCACGGGCTGGAGCGACCGCTCCAGCAGCCTCTGGACGCGGGTCTCTCGATTAATCGTTGTCGCCCGCTGCGCTCTTGGGGAGCGCGAGGTCCAGGGTGGAGACGAACTCGGTCTTAAGCAGATCCGTGAAGGCCTTCACCGCAGCATGGACGTCCACGACCTTTTGCGCGTCGCTCGCCAGCAGTTCGGCGTACGTTCCGCTGACGTTCGCGGCGACCTCGATCGCCGCGGCGATCTTGTCCGTCATGTCCTGCGCGAGCGCCTCCGCTCCGATATCAATGAGCAGCTCATCGAATCCGGGGGCCTGTGCCGCTCCATCATAGCTTCCCAGGAAGAGGGCCTGGAGCGCGATGAGGTTCTGCTCGACGTTCTGAGCAGAGCGCTTCCCGTGCTGACTCTCGAGGTCATCCGGGCAGGTGTCCTCTTCGCAGCCGCTGACGCCAGCCGGCATCGCGAGCTTCATGTCCTTGGTGATCTTCTCGACGTAGAACATCGCATCGGAGACGGCGTTCAGGCCGTCCTGCGCAGTCGGGTAGGTCTCACTGCCATCTCCGGCGTTACCCAGCTCGTCCGAGAATTGAGCCGCGCCCTGGGTCCACAGGTCCCGCAGGTCCTTGGCCTCGCCAGCGAGCAGGGTCGCCAGCGTGGCGGCGTAGGTCGCTCGACGGGCCTCAAGCTCTCCGGACTGAACGACCTCATCCCAGGAGCCATTCTTGTTGATCGAGCTCGAGGCCTTGCAACCGTTTCCACTCTCCGGAGGGAACAGGAGATACTCCAGCGCGTCGAGGCCGCGGACGTTGGTGAGCTCCTCACCAAACACAGCGGCATCGGTGTAGGCCTGCTCCACGACCTCTTGGTCGACACGGCACGAGTTCACGCTCGGCCACGAGTAGATCTCGTCACGCAGGTCCTGCCCACCCAGAGCCGATGTCATAGATCCCGCGGGGCCGACCTGGAGCACCTCTGCGCGCTGCCAGATATCCATGGCGGCGTGATAGGCGGCGCGCGCCTCTTCTTGTCCGCTGGCCTCTGGGCTGGCCGCGTACGCGGCCGTCGCCGTCACCAGCGCTTCGGTCGCGTCCACAAAGTCATTGTAGGTCTTGATGATGACCTGGTCCGCGAGGCTCGCCAGGAGCGCGCGGTGCACATCAGCCGGCGTGTCTCCCGTCGGGGTGTCCGGGGTGGGTTCTTGGGTATCCGCACCAGCCACATCCGAGATTCCCGTGGTCGTATCCGATTGTGTCGATCCGGTGTCCGTCGCGATAGCGACATCCGACGTACCCCCGGCGTCACTGGAGACGACCGCATCAGCACC
>CALCNF010000169.1 GCA_937897815.1 uncultured Pseudomonadota bacterium
CCTATCAGAGCGCGCTGGGCTCACCAGCGGGGACGGCCAAGCAGCTGTTCGGATCCCAGTTCATGGTGATGTTCGGGGTGGGCCTCTAAGGGATCAGGCGACGCAAGACCGCGGTCGTCGTGACGCCCTCGAGGAGCACCCGCTTTCGGCGACTCGACGCTCCGGCGAGCAGCCGAACTCGTGAGCGCGAGACTCCGAGCGACGAGGCGATGAACGCGACCAGCGCTCTGTTCGCCTTGCCGTCTACCGGGGGCGACGCCAAGGCGACCTTGATGCGATCACCGTGAAGCCCAGCCCACCGAGTCTTGCTGGCGCGCGGCTGAACGTAGACGGCGAGCTCCAGGCCCTCGGGATGGTCCCGCAGGACGAGCTTCAGGTCCTCCTCCTTAACGGAAGAGCGCCGAGATGGAGTCGCCGTCATGGACGCGACGAATGGCCTTCGCGAAGATGTTGGCGACGCCCAGGACGTGGAACTTTGAGCAGGACTTCCCGTTGAGCGGGATCGTGTCCGTGAAGACCACATTCTCAATGGAGGAGCTCTCGAGCCGCGCGACGGCTTCGCCGCTCAACACCGGATGGGTGAAGGCCGCCGTGACCGACTCCGCGCCTTGCTCCTTGAGGAACGCGGCGGCTTCGCAGAGCGTGCCGCCTGTAGCGACCTCGTCGTCCACGATGATGGCGCGCTTTCCATCCACATCACCGATCAGGTGCGTGGGCACGGCGCGCTCATCGTCTCCGAAGCGTCGCTTGTCGATGATCGCCATGGGGAGGTGGAGCCGGTTCGCGTATCGACCGACCTCCTTGGCCTCGCCAGCGTCCCCGGCGACCAGCACCGCGTTCGAGAGGTCCTGCTCCCGCAGATAGTCCGCGATGATCGGCACCGCCTGAAGGTGGTCGACGGGGATCCTGAAGAACCCCTGAATCTGCGCCGCGTGCAGGTCCATGGTCACGACGCGGTCTGCACCAGCGGTCTGCAGAAGATCGGCCACAAGGCGGGCCGTGATCGAGATGCGAGGCTTGTCCTTCTTGTCCGAACGAACGTACGGAAAGTAGGGCATCACGGCCGTGATGCGGCCCGCAGAGGCGTGCTTGAGAGCGTCGATGGTGATCAGGAGCTCAATCAACCCCTCGTTCACCGGCGGATTCGAGGTCTGGACCACGAAGACATCGTCGCCGCGCACGTTCTCC
>CALCNF010000170.1 GCA_937897815.1 uncultured Pseudomonadota bacterium
AAGGGCCTCGCCTATCGGGACAAGGTGAGTCACGCCTATATCTATCGCGCGTCGTGCACGCGCGCAGAGTTCCACGCGCGCTCCCTCGGAGAGGTCGTGGGCGACCTGACAGGCGGCGAGGCGGACGCGGTCCTGGCCGCCTTTGTCGACATCGCAGAGCGGGCGGGATCCGCGCAGCTTGAGCGCCTTGAGGCGCTGGTCGCCCAGCGCCTGAGTGACGCGGGAGCCAAACGATGAGCGGGCTTCTCGGCCTCCTCCAGCTCTTCATTCTCTCTGTCGGGCTGCTGACCGTCCTGACGGCCCTCGGGGTCGCCCTCGCCTACCGCCTGCTGCAGCCTCGTTTGGATCAGATGGGGCCCGCGCGCCGCGCGAGGCTCCTGACCGGCCTGTGTGTGGCTCCATTGTGCTTTGGGCTGGCGCAGACCTGCCTCTTCTTTCTGCCTGGGGTCCTGGGTGTGGTGTGGCCAGCGCTCGACCACTGCCTATCCCACTCGCCCCAGGGTCACGCACACCTGTGCGTCGTCCACCCTCCGACAGCCGCTGGCGCATGGTTCGGCTGGACGCTGGTCTGTGGTGCGGTCATGGGGCTCGGCCGCCCGCTGCTCCGAGACACCTTGAGGACCTGGCGCAGCGCCAGGCTGGTCCGTCAGCTCGTGCGCACAGCGCCGCCCAGCGACGAGGCTGGTGTACGGGTGGTGAGCTCTTCGCGCCCGATCGCCGCGGCGACCGCCGTCGCGTCCGAGGTGATCGTCTCAACCTCGCTCGTCGAGGCGCTCTCTGAAGAACAGCTCCAGGCGGTCATCGCCCATGAGCGAGCTCACCTCCAACGGCGTGACCCCTGGCGGCGCATGTGCGCCATGCTGCTCTCCGCGGGTCATCTCTCGTTCGTGCGGGACCGATTGCTCTCGGACCTGGAGTTGGCCTGTGAGCAGGCGAGCGATGAACGAGCGGCGCGACACATCGGCGACCGGGTCCGAATGGCCGACGCGCTCCTCGCGGTCGCCCGCCTGCTTCCCGGCTCTGCACCGGAACACGGCCCCGTGGCCGTGGCCTTCGGTGGGTCCTCGATCTCCGCTCGAGTCCACTCACTTCTGGCGCCCCCGCTCAGGGAGGGCCGGCCCGCGACAGAGTTCGTGTGGCTCCTCCTCGCCGCCCTGACCTGCGCCGTCAGCGCCGGTCCCGGTCACCACCTCGTCGAGCACCTCGTAGCGCTCCTGGGATCGTAGAGGATGCATATGCCTCGCAACACGCTCTCCGTGGGCCTCAAAAAACCGACCGGCTACCGGTTTTTCTGCGCATTGGCGCTCCTCTGGACGCTCGCCTGCGCCGACGCCTGGGCCGCGGTTCCTCAGCCCATCGATGTGGATGCTGCTGTCGCTGGAGCCCTATCGCGTCCCGAGCTGCTCGAGGCCCTCGCCTCCACCGTGAAGGTCGAGGAGGCCACCGCCAACCAGAGCACCGCATGGCCCAACCCCGAGGTCACCTACGAGAGAATCGCGCTCTCAGGTGGAGAACATGAGGAGACAGAGCAGACGTTCTCCGTGACCCAGTCCGTCGAGCTGTCTGGCCGACGTTCGCTGCAACGGCGGGCCGCGCGCGCGCTCGGGAGAGCCAGTGAGCTCGATGGTGAGTCGACCCGGCGCCAGACCGCCCAGACGGCTCGACGCAGATTCTGGCGAGTCGCCTGGCTCCAGAGCCAACACGACGTTCTAGAGCGCTGGATGGAGCGGATCGAACGAGCGAGCGGACGGGTCAACCAACGCCGCGCTGCTGGGGAGAGTTCGACCTATGATCTACTGCGAGTGGAGCGCGAGGCGCGGGCTGC
>CALCNF010000171.1 GCA_937897815.1 uncultured Pseudomonadota bacterium
AGCCCGCCGATGTGGTGAAGGGGCAGGCAGCACAGCCAGCGGTCTTCACCGTCGTGGCCCAGTCGAACCGTGGAGCCCAGCGCTCCGAAGAAGACCTGGGACGTCGTCAACGTCACGGCGGTCGGCGTTCCGGTCGTCCCAGAGGTCAGCAGACGAACCAGGGGACGCTCCAGAAACCAGTCTCGCTCGCTGAGAGGGGAGCCATCGGCGCGGTCCTCGCCCAGGTCCAGAGCCCTCCAGGGTCCGTCCGCGACTCCTCCCGGGGCGTCGGAGACCACCCAGGCCGCGCCCAGACTCTCGAGCGCAGCCGGGTCCGCCGCGCTGGCGACCGGCGCGGCGATGGCCCCAAGCCAGCTGATCCCGAAGAACGTCTCCACCCACCGGGCCGAGGGTCGACCCTCGAGAGCGATCACGGACCCAGGGGTCACGCCCGCCGCCTGGAGCCCTCCGGCGATCTTCGCCGCGCGGTCGCGCAGCTCTCGCCAGGTTCTCGAGGCCGCGGCGGTGACCAGCGCTGCGCGCTCGGGCTCGGCTCGCGCGGCGGAGGCCACGGGGTTGGGGATCGGTCCTCGGATGATCTCAGCCCCAGGCCAAACGCTCGCGATTGGATCGAGGCCACAGACCTCAAGCGCCCCGGCGGGGACCGCCCGGGCGACGGCGAGCGCACCCTGGCGACCTCGCTCCGACTCCAGGCAGGTGGTGACCATCACGGAGATGCCGGCTTGAGCTGCCGCCTGAGCGAGATCACGAGCGCGCTGGAGGCCGCCGATGATCATCGGCTTAAGGACCACCACGTCCAGCGCTCCGGCGGCGATCCAGGCCTGGAGGTCATCGATTCCTGTGCAGCCCTGATCGACGGCCACGCGGGGGCCCTGGAGCTCTCGAAGGGCCCGGTATCCCGCGCGATCTCGAATGTCGATGGGGTCCTCGACCAGGTCGACTCCGAGCCGCTGAAGTTCTGGCCAGGCCTCGCGGGCCTGGTCGAGGCTCCACGCTCCGTTGACGTCTGCCCGCAGCGAGACCTCGGGGCCCACGGCGAGTCGGACGCTCTCGAGCCACTGGCGCTCTTGGGTCCACGTCGAGCGTCCGAGCTTGACCTTCAGAGCCGTGATGCCCCGCCCCACGGCGCGATGGGCGCTCTCGAGGCTGTCCACCAGGGCGTGGCAGGGGACGGCTGCCCGTGGATTCGCGGCCAGCAGGGACGCGACCGAGCGCTCGGCGCGGAGCGCGAGGAGCGCGAGGAGCGCCTGATCGACGGCGTGGGCGGCGGCCGGAGACAGCTCCAGGGTCTCGATCAGCTCCACGATGTCCTCAGGGCGCTCCACATTGGCGCCAAGCAGCGCGCCGTTGGGCGCGAGGGCGCCCTCGAGGGACGAGAGCGTGCGCTCCAGTGAGTCATCGGAGAATCCGCTGATCGGCGCGGCCTCTCCCTCGGCCCAGCGTCCCAGCTCATCGGTGAGCCTGAGCAGGAAGACCTCGCGATCGTCGATGGTGCCCCAGGCGGCCCCGTGTCGCCCCGGACCCAGTGAGACCCGCTCGATGGTGCCTGACTCGATCCTCATAGGAGCACCCCGGCGGCCAGGCAGATGGCGTAGGCGGTCAAGAGGCCAGCGGTGGCCCCCAGCTCGTCGTTGAGCTCCGCGCCGTCCTTTCGTTGAATGGCCCGGACGCGCAGCAGCGCCATGGGGAGGGTGACCATGGGCAGCAGCCAGCCGATCCCGATCTCGGGCGCGCCCCGCAGAACTCCGAATCCCAGGACGGCGTACGAAGAGGCGATCAGAGCGAGGTACTCCAGGCGGGCTCCCTCGGCGCCCATCCGAACCGCCAGGGTGCGCTTGCCTGTGCGAGCGTCTTCCTCCCGATCTCGAAGGTTGTTCACGACGAGGATCGCGGTGGACAGGAGGCCCATGGGAACGGACGCCAGCCAGGCCTCAAAGCCGAGCTCTCCCTGGAGCACAAAGACGGTTCCGCAGACCGCCGCGGGTCCAAAAAAGAGGAAGACCAGCGGGTCTCCGAGACCCAGGTAGCCCAGGGGTGCTGGCCCGCCCGTGTAGGCGACCGCGCACAGGAGCCCGGCCACCCCGATGGCGACAACAGGCCAGCCGGCCTCGACGATCAGAACCGCGCCGATGGCGACCGCGACCAGGGACATGAGGGTCGTCGCCACGGCCATCTGCCGCACGCTCACCCAGCCGTTGGCTGTCGCGCGGTCGGGCCCCAGGCGCGCCGCTGTGTCTGCCCCGTTGAGGTGATCAAAGAGGTCATTGGCCAGGTTGCTCACGAGCTGCAGGCTCAAGGCGCCCGCCAGACAGGCCAAGCTCAAGAGGATGGAGATGTCGTCTCGCGCCGCGGCGACCGCCACGCCGACGATCACGGGCGCCGCTCCGGCGGCCAGCGTCTTTGGACGAAGAGCCGCCAACCAGATCTGGAGCGGGCTCGGGCGATCCGCCCGGAGCTCAACCTCGGGTGAGGCCAGGGAGCTGCTCATCGGCTCACCTCGCTCCACGGCTGCGCGGCGGTCACCGCCGCGCGGACGCGATCATGGGCCTCCGCTCGGCGCGCCGCGTCCTCACGCCGGTCGAGCGTGACATGAAGGATCTTCAAGCCCGGCGCCTCCAGGATCTCTCCGAGGGCCCCGCTCACCTCCGGCCGTGTGCCTGAGACCGCGCGATGTTCGATGCCCAGCGCGCTCGCGAGCCCGCTGATCTCGAGCCCCTTGGGCGTCACAAATCGCGGCTCGTGTGCCGTGGGGTGCTCCGCGATCGGGAGCGCGTCAAAGATGGCTCCACCGCCGTTGTCGAGCACCACCAGGGTCATCGAGGCGTCGGAGCGTTCATCGAGGATCTCCCGCGCCGCGGCCAGCCCCCCGAGGTCATGGGTGAAGGCCAGGTCTCCGATCAGGCAGACCACCGGCGATCCCCAGCTCAGGGCCTCTCCAAGAGCGGTCGAGATGAGGCCATCGATCCCATTCGCCCCGCGGTTGGAGGCGACGTGAAGCCTGCGATTGGGCGCGCCGCTGAAGGCGTCCAGATCTCGAACAGGGAGACTCGATGCCACGTGGATGAGCCCGCCCTCAGGCAGTCGTTCGAGGACCGCGCGGACCACCGCTCCCGACCAGGGCTCGTCGGTCTCGGCGAGCTCGCTGAGGGCCTGGCGCCCTAGGGTCTCGGCCTCACGCCAGGCCAGGCTCCAGCGGGTGTCGTGCGCTCTCGACTGCACACGCTCGGCCAGGTCCTGCAGGGCCGTGGCCGGATCGGCGGTCACGGGGGCGTCACACACCCCGGCCGGATCCTGCCGCCGTCCCGAAGGATCGAAGGGGATCGTTCGAGAGCGTCGGGTGGCGAGCCACCCCTGGATCGTGGTGGAGGTCGCGATCTGACCCACCCGGAGGATGATCTCGGGGTGCACCTCATCGAGCTCCCCAGAGCGCACCAGGCTCTCCAGGGACGTGACGATGTCAGGATCGATCCCGAGCAGCCGCGCCGGTGAGGCGCCGTCGGCGATCAGAGGCCAACGGAGGACCTTTGCGAGCCTCCGGGCCGCGTCCGCCTGCTCGTCTCTGCGCGCACCATAAAAGCCCCGGGCGTGGCCAGGGTCGCCAGGTCCTACCACGACCAGACCTCGCTCGGCGCTCTGGAGCGTTCGAGCCAACTCTTGCAGGGTGCTGTCCTGCAGTGTCGGGCCTGGTGGGCGCGCCGCCGACGCGCGCTCAAGCTCCGTGGGCGCCAGAGGATCTGCCCCCTCAACCCACAGGGGTTTCTCAAAGGGGACGTTGACGTGAATGGGGCCGGGTTCATCACCCTGGGCCCTCTCCATCACGCGCGCCGCGAGCCGGTGGGCCGGCTCCTTGGGCTCCAGGGGCGTCGGGTGCTCATCGCCCCTTGTGTGCACGCCAAACAGGTCGCGCTGGTCGATGGTCTGAGGTGCACCCACGCCCTGGAGGCGGGCCGGGCGATCGGCCGTGATGGCGATGAGAGGCACGCGAGACCGGTCCGCCTCAATGACGGCGGGCAGGAGGTGGGCGCCCGCGCTTCCGGAGGTCGTCAGGACCACCGTAGGGGATCCCGAGACGCGGCCCAGGCCCAGAGCCATAAAGCCAGCGACCCGCTCATCGAGCACATCGTAGAGCTTGAGGTGGCCCGCCGCGGCCAGGTTGTGGGCGGCGAGGACCAGGGGGGTGTGACGGGAGCCGGGGGCGATCACCGCGGTCTGCACGCCGAGACGACAGAGCTCGGACAGCAGGGCCTGAGCCCAGGCGCACTGTCGGTGGGCGACGCTCATGCGCCCCCCTCGTTCTCAAGCCCAGGTCGGGTCATCAAGCTCTGCGAGATGGCCTGGAGCTTCATCTCTGTCTCTCGCCACTCCCCCTCGGGGGTCGATCCGGTGACCAGACCGGCTCCGCTGAACGCGTGGGCCTCGTCTCCTCTCAGGAGCGCGGAGCGCAAGGCGACGCAGAAGCGCGAGTCTCCTGCGTCGTTCAACCATCCGACGGGCCCTGCATACCACCCTCGATCGAGCCCCTCATGGCGCTCGATCCAGGCGCTGGCCGCCTCCTTGGGCCAACCGCATGTCGCCGGCGTCGGGTGCAGGCCTTCAAGGACATCCACCGGGCCCACGTTCGACGCCAGGGTCGCCGCGATCGGGGTCTCCAGGTGGTGGACCTGGGTCAGCGTTCGGACCTTCGCGCTCTCAGCGGTCTCCAGCGTGTCCGATAGCGGCTCGAGCGCCTCGACGATCGCGTCGACGACCAGCGCGTGCTCACGGCCGTTCTTCTCGGAGCTCAGCAGCTGGGCGACTCGAGCCTCGTCCTCCTCGGAGGCGCCAGCTCGGCCGACCGTGCCAGCGAGCGCTACGGTCTGGGCGCGTCGCCCCCGGGTCTCAAGCAGGGGCTCGGGTGAGGCGCCAAGGAAGACAGAGCCGTCTGGATGTCCTACCGCGAACACGTCGCAGTCGGGCTGATCGCGGCGGAGGGCCCGGAGGGTGTTGGGCACATCGAAGATCTCACCGGCGCCGGCGGAGAACCGCGCGGCGCGCGCGAGGACCACCTTGTCCATGGTGCCCTCGTCGATGGCCTTCAGGGCTGTGGCGACACGCTCGGACCACACCCGCTCCTCGTACTCAGAGCTGGGTCGGCGCGGCGCCCTGGAAGCGTGTCGGAGCCATCCGCTCTCGGGCGGACGCTCGAGCTCGCGCGCGCGCTCACGCGCGGAATCCGCAAGGTCCCCGACCTCTTGTGCCTCGCTCCAGGCCTGGGTCAGGCAGGCGACCCCTTCGCCACCTCGCTCCATCAGCACCAGCTCGGGTACCCAGAGCGCCCCGCTCGACCAGCCAGCCCAGGGCGTCCTCGCCTCGGAGCTCTCCTGGGTGGAGAACCTCAGGCCTCCGACGACCAGGGGCAGGGTCCCTGATGGGGTCTGATGGGCCTCGAATCCGACCGCTACAGACTGTTCACGAATGTCTGAACAAAAGCGATTGCTCAGCGCCCAACCCTCGGCTCCGCTGGCCTCGTGATGGGCCACCGCGCCCATGGCGATGAACGTCTGGTTTCCGTCCCGTGAGCTCCAAGCGAACCAGGGGCCACGCCCACCGCATGCCCGCTCCAAATAGCGCCATGGATCCCAGGCAGAGACGGCGATCTCGACCCGAACGAGCGCAGGGGAGCGCCCCCGGGTCGCGCGGGCAATCCGCGACTCCAGGCGCTCTGTGGTGCTGCTCTCGATGCTGGCCGACGCCACGCCGTCTCCTTGATCGGATAAGGCTGCCCTAACACATCCTGGACAAGATGTTCAAGATATGCTGAACATAACGAAGGCACGAACTCGACGGTGAGGAAACGGTGGAATCCCAACAGGCAACAGACGCGACCCTGTCTCCCAGTCGAGATCGCCTTGAGCGACGGGTACTGCGCGTCTGCGAGGCGACCGGAGACTTCATCGCCTGGTGGGGCTTCAAATCGATTCACGGACGCGTGTGGGCGCTGCTCGCCCTGAGCCGCAAGCCCCTCTCCCAGGCGGAGATCGGGCGCACGCTCGGCGTCAGCCGCGCCCTTGTAAGCGGCGCCATCTCGGAGCTGACCGACTATGGCCTCGTTCGAGCCAACGGCGATCATCGCCTCGCGCCTTACGAAGCCGTCATGGACATCTGGCCGGTGATCGCGGACGTGATGCGTCGTCGCGAGTGGATGCTCGTCGAGCGAGCGCGCGTGGCGCTCGAGGCGGCGATCGTGGAGGCTGAGGTCGCCCAGCAGATCGGCGAAGAGCTCCCGTATGACCTCGAGCGGATGCGCCTGATCTTAGGCCTGACCGAGACCGCTCAGGCGTTCTTGAAGATCCTGATGGCCCTGCGGGTGCCACGGAGCCTCGACGCTATGACTGGCTGGTTGGGACACGCGAGCCGGCTCACGACGCGATTTAAGCAGCTCGGCTAGCTCAGCGTCTCCCGCTCGGTCGCGGAGCGAAGTTTCTCTTCGGCGCGCCCCGCCGCGGAGCCGCCCGAAACGGGCGTGAGGGAAGCGCCCTTCTCGTCCGCTTCTTTGGACGAGCCTCTCGATATCGCTTGCCCTTATCGCGGCGAGCCTTGGAGGGACGCTCTTCCTTTTCGGCGCTCGACGCCTTCTTCTCAGGGCGGCGGTCGCGTTCGTCGCGCTCGTTCGCCGACCGACCCTCAGACTCGGGCTCAGCGGTCAGCAGATAGGCGACGTAGCGGGGGCGAATGATCTTCTTGATCAGGTCGCGATTCGCGGTCTCCAGGCTCGCTACGGGCTCCGCGAAGGGCACGGGCTTGTCGTGGGGGGCCCAGGCCCACACCCCGACGTACCAAAACCCTCGGGTCCATGCGCCTCCGCGCCAGTGGGCGGGCACCCACACCGAGCCCGCCCGCGCGCTCGCTCTCCACTGACCGAGCCGCCAGGTGCCGTCGATGACCTCGCCGTGGACCCAGACATATCCTTGCCGCGGCGTGAGGGGGCGCCAGTGTCCGTAGTGCCACACGCCCTCGAGCCAATACCCATCGATCCAGACAAAGCCGTCGACGGAGGCGAGGCGCCAAAAGCCGATCGCCCAGCGTCCATCCGTCCCCGGGTGTCCAGGGACCCAGACGTGCCCGGCGCGCTCGGCGATGGGCCTCCAATGACCCTGTAGCCACCTCCCGTCCGCGTCGAGCGCTCCCGACAGCCACCGGAACCCCGCGCGCTGCTCGCGCCGGTAGCACGCCTGTCGTGGCGCGCCGTCGGCCTCGGGCGAGAGCTGCACCCGGATCCAGCCCGCGTCCGGCGCCTCGGGATCCGGAGCGCCCAGCGTGGCTTGAGCGCCCGGCTCAGCGGCGCTCGCTGGCAGGCTCATGGCCATAAGGACGATCACCAGGATGAATCGGGTTGGGATGTTCATCGCACTCCAGGTCAATTGCGCTGGCCTCCAGTGAAGCAGAAAGCGCCTGCTCAGATCACGGTTCAGGAACCGGAGCGTCGATCAGGGTCTCCAAGAAGGCCTCCGGGCTCAAGAGCAGCTCGATGTGCTCACAGGTCATCGAGCCGCTCTCCTGGCCGCCTGCGTGCTGGAGGTTCCAGGCGCCGCTGGTGTCGATCTCCAGGCGCTCAACGCCGCTCGCCGTCGTCTCAGGGTTCAGGGGGACCAGGACGAGGTCCCAGGCTCCCTCGTCGGTCGCGCTCGGGTGGCTGGCCAGGACGTCTCGATGGGTGAGCTCGATCACCGCCCCTGGCTCCAGGTTGGCGGCGCTGAGTCCGCTCGGAAAGCTGAGCACGAAGCGCGCGTCAAAGGGCAGAGCGTCGTAGGGAAGACACCAGGTCACGGCGGGATCCGTCGTGACCTCCACGACTCGGATCTCCAGCAGCTCGCCCACGCAGTGACGCTCTCGGACCACATGGGCCTGCTCAAGGATGTCCGCCGGCACCGGGAGCGCCGCGACCGCCTCCGCGCTCGGGGGCGCGCGATCGAGGGTTCGGACCTGCTTGAGCACGAGCCCCGCGCTCTGATCGTCCGGAAGGCCGGCGGGCCACCCCTCCCCCATGACCTTGAACTCCAGGTCCAGCTGCACGGTCGAGCGGGCGCGCTCGGCGGGCAGGGCCGCGTTTTGGCTGTCGAGCCAGTCGTAGGCCAGGTCGTCCACGCGCTCAAAGAGCCAGACCAGCTCGTCGTCGGAGAGCAGACGAGCGCCCTCGCTCACCTCGCTCGAGGGCTGCACCCGGTCGAGCTTCAGGGGATCGTCTCCCTGTGCGCTCACGGCGACGATCTCTGGAAGCGCCGGTTGGTTGGGATCGGGGTTGGTGACGCTCAAAGAGCCCTTCTGGGTGTTCACGATCAGGGTCCGTCGGTCCCCCGCTTCCTCGCGCGCGAGTCGAAAGGCGATGACTCCGTTGGCGTCCTCGAGGGCGTCATCAAACCTCGGGTGGATCAGCACGGCCATCCGCCCTTCGTGGTGATTCATCCCAGCGAGTCGTCGCTCCTCAAACGCCTCATATCCCCAGTACGAGGCCCAGGTCTTGAGGAGCGCCCAGCCGAGGGTTCGGCCCTTCAGTGCCTCCTCTTGTATCGATGGATCGCGGTATCCCGTGTTGGAGTCGTAGAGCCCCGCGCCGTTGAAGCCAGGGGCGTCCTCTGCGGTCGATGAGGAGCGAAACCGTAGACCTTGCGCTGGAGACAGCGCGGCATATTGCTCCCCTACGAAGGCCTTCAGGTCGGCCTCGAAGCCCGGGTCGAGAGGCTGGTCGCGCACGACACGCTTCAGACCTCCCAAGGAGACCGCGTCGGCCAGGGGGGCGCTGGCGTCGTTGGTGAGCCAGTCGACCATCCACGCGGCGCTCTCCTCGTCGTTGGCGTTCTCCGTGAGGAAATCTTCGGGGCCCTCAAGGACCAGGAAGCGAACGCGCCCATCCCCCTCAAAGTCCGGGTCGGAAAGAAGGGCGTCGATCCAGCTCAGCAGGGGCGCCAGGTGCTCCACATAGGGGCGGACGGTGACGGCCATGGGTGCATGGGGCGTGGGGATATCCGGGGCGGCGTGCAGAGCCATCATCCCCGCCGCCTTGCCACCCGTTAGAGGAACGAGGGACGAGTAGTCCGTCAGGGACCCCTCTCGCAGGTCGATGAGGGCTGGGGCGCCCTCGAGCTCCGCGACGGGGATGGTGTAGGCGCCGACCCCCTTGAGCTCCTGGTAGGTCTCGAAGTCCTCCTTGGCCAGGGGCTGAAGAACCACGTCTTGGTCCTGGGCGCGCACCAGGGTAGGGGTCTTCCAGGTCTGCCAGTCTTCCGGGCCCTCGATCTCCATGAGCCCGGCCACATGGGCGTTGGGCGTCCCGCGGCTCGCGGCCAGGAGGTTGAGGTGGGCCAAGGGAGTCTGGGGCACCGCTGTGAGGATCGCGGCGACGGGCGGGAGGTAGTCTGGCACCTCCTCCAGCAGGACGACGTGGTTCGATCTCAGGGAGGCTGTCGTAAGGGCGCCAGCCTCGAAGCGCCGGACGTATCCCGCTGCGATCCCCGGGTTGTACACCTGGACCTCACCGGTGACGACGAGGTCCGCGTAGGTGAGCACCCTGGAGCCCAGGGGATCGCCCTGGGCCGCCATGGTCTCGGCGACGGCCCTCTGTTCCTGACTCCGAAGCAGCCACCGCAGCTCGGGTCGGAGGCTCTCTGGGAGCGTCGCCTCGAGGCGCGTGAAGAAGCGATGGACCATCGCGGGGCTCAGGGGTGCGCTGCTTGAGGCGTCTGAGTACTCGAGCTCAAACAGCCAGAGATCTCCCGGCGCGACGCGATTTGGGTTGGCCGGATAGTGGAGGATCGAGCCGAGACCCAGCTGCCTCGGGATGTCCCATAGACCGAGCTCGTAGAAGCGGGGCGAGTACAGGCGGGACCCATCCGAAATCCACTTGAGGTCGAGCGGAAGCTCGGCCCGCGGCACACCGGAGTAGCGGGCGTAGACCGCCTCGATGGTGTCAAAGCTCAGATCTTCGACCGGCGCCTCGTCCACCCCCTCGATCTCCTGACCGTTCAGGAGGTGAAACCAGTACCACTCATCGTGGAGCTGATAGAAGTTTGGATCGAGGAGGTGCGCGCGCCCCGGGCTCTGCTCATCGAAGCGCGGCAGCACGAACTTCACCTGGACAGGGACGACTCCTTTATCCCCGAAGGCGAGGAGCTCGTCGACGCTCTCGAAGCGCTCCACGGAGTGTCCAGTGAAGCGGCTCTCTGTGGGCGTCTGTGGTTCGGAACAGCCGAC
This sequence comes from uncultured Pseudomonadota bacterium, assembly GCA_937897815.1. GTDB lineage: Bacteria > Myxococcota_A > UBA9042 > PHBI01 > CALCNF01 > CALCNF01. Next base: position 10,228 of record CALCNF010000171.1, read on the forward strand.
CCAAAGGGCCGCCCCGAGCCCGACGAGGGTGCGAGCCCAGATCGGCAGATCGGCGCGATGGACCGAGCTCATGGACCCCCGCGGATCACTCCGGCATGCCTGCGTCGATCCACGACTCGATCAGCGCTCGGTCTGCGTCGCTCACCGTCAGCCCGCCAGGCGGCATCGTGTTGTCGTCGATTCGGGGCAGGATGCACTCCCCGACGGTCTTTCCACTGCAATAGTAGGAGGGCTTCTGGGTGTCTGCGTAGGTGTTCGCGAAGTTGGATCCGCCAGAGCTGCCGCCCGAGTGGCAGCCAGCGCACCAGCCCGGCCCCATCAGGATGGGCTGAATGTCGTCGGTGAAGGTGGGCCCCTCGACGACGGGCCCGGCGTCGCTGCCGGCGTCGGGAGCGACGATGTCCTCAGGCGGCGCAATGTCCTCGACCGTGTCTTCCGCTCCCGTGTCCTCGGGTCCTGTGTCTTCAGGTCCTGTGTCCTCGGGTCCCGTGTCTGCAGGTCCTGTGTCCTCGGGTCCTGTGTCCTCCGCTGCGTCCGCGACGGGAGCGACGTTCTCGTCAAAGGGCATGCCGGCCTCGACCCATGCGTCGAGGACCGCGCGCTCATCTGCCGTCAGATTGGCGCCTCCGCCCGGCGGCATGGTGTTGTCGTCGATCCTGACGAGCACGCACTCACCGACCGTTTGGCCAGCGCAGTAGTAGGAGGGCTTGAGGTTGTCCTCATAGACGCTCGCGAAGTTGTTTCCGCCGTTGGAGCCTCCCGTGTGGCACCCGTTGCAGGCCTTCACGAGCAGAGGCTCTGCGTGGACCCAGTACACGCCTCCAGACGCGTCCGGCACGTTGACCTCCGGGACGTCGTTGTAGGTATAGGGCGAGTCGCCGGTCTCGGTGCACGCGGTGAGCGCGATGACACAGCAGAGGGCGGTGAGGGTGCGGAGCATGCTGGAGCCTCTCAAGGTCCTTGGGTGATGCCTGGAGCGTGGGTGGACGATACCTGACGCACGCCCTGACCGACAAACCAGAGGCGTCGTTACCTCGCGCACCCGACTCCGTGCTTGACCCCAGAGGGGTGGACCCGTTCAATGACGCCGCCTGCCGCGCGCGCGCCTCGGGCCGAACCTCAGGAGTGTCCTCATGTCACGCTTTGTCCTGTTCACCGCCCTTTGCGGTCTCTTGATCGGCTGCGAGACCAGCCCGGCCACCTCGGTTGAGGCCGCCAGCAGCTCGACGGGTTCGACCGCCGCGAAGACGGCCACCGTCGACGCTCCGTTCGGTCCCATGAGGACCCAGGGTGGGTTCGACTACGTCTTCTATGAGGACGAGCCCATGAAGCCCGCCTACATGCGCCGAGACGTCCTGGGTGTCGGCAAGGCGGACGCCAGCGACATCCGCGCGGCTGCACCGGAGCGCTACGCCATCACCGCGCCCCCGGAGGGTACGTTCCGAGCCATGGTCGAGTGGGAGCCCATGCGGGCCATCGTGATGTCGTACACGGGGAGCACCTCCTCGTACGATGGGGCGACCA
>CALCNF010000172.1 GCA_937897815.1 uncultured Pseudomonadota bacterium
ACCCCCGGTTCTTGATCGACGGCACGCAGTTTGGTGGCTTCACGCTGCCTATGAAGGACGGAGCGGTCGATGAGACCCAGGGTGATGATGACCCTCAGGCGTGCGTGGTGCCCTTCGAGGCGATGCCTCAAGCGGTGAACCCGACCCAGGGGTACGTGTTCACGGCGAACAATGATCCGGGCAAGCTCACGGAGAGCGGGTCGGTCGCCGACGATGATTGGTACATCGGGGGGCCCTGGTCGTCCGTGCGGGCCCACACCATTCAAAGAGAGCTTCAGGGACACGTAGACGCCGGGACCGCAGATACCTCGGCGATGTCGGAGATCCAGGGGAACCACGACTCGCGGCTGGGCGAGGTCTTCGCGCCACATTTTGTGGCGGCTATCACCACGGCGAACGAGATGGCGAGTGAGCCAGGCGGATCTCCGGCGGATATGAGAGCCGCCGCGCTTTACGGACCGGAGTCCGCGGTTCTTGATGAGATCGCCACCCGCATGTCTGCCTGGCTGGCCGCCGGCGCGCCCGCTTCGTCTGGCGTGGAGACCTTCTATCACCAGCCTGGCGGTGGGGACGCGGAGCACGCGGTCGCCACCATGGTGTTCAACGCTGCGTTCGCGCGGCTGCTGTCCAAGGTCTTTGATGACGAGCCCCTCGGAGACGTGTGGCTCTACTCGGGCAGCCGCATGAAGGTTCGCGCCCTTCGCAAGTTCCTCGAAGGGCGCTCGCCGACCAACGAGTCCAACCTGGCCTCGTGGGACCCCAGCACCGGGGAGTCTGCCTTCTTCGATATCTACAGCACGCCAGAGGTCGAGCGCTCCCAGGAGATCCTCCTGAGCGCTATGGTGGACGCGGTCGTCTTCCTCAGGACGCCGCCGGAAGCGCCTGGCGTCGGTGGGTTTGGGAGCGAAGACATGAGCACCTGGCTGTGGGGACTGCGCCACCAGGCGCGCTTCGAGTCGCTCCTGGCTGCGTTCTTGGCTGGCGATCCGTCGTTCGGCTTCCTGGTCGATCTCTTCAGCGTGACCACAGAGCAGCTTCCGTTGGCGGAGCAGATGACCCCGGATGATCCGCGAGCTGGGCTCAAGTGGTTCCCACGACCCGGGGACCAGTGGTGCGTCGACGCGTCCAACCCCGGGTTCTCGGGGACGCAATTTACCCACGGGAATGGACCGGTAATGCGCATGGTCATCGCCCTCAAGGACGGCGCGGTCAGCGGAGTGAACATTCTGCCTGGCGGTCAGTCTGGACTCACGGACAGCGAGCACTTCTCGGATCAGCTGAAGCTCTGGCTGGCCAATGAGACCATCCCCCTTCGATACCACCTCGATGATGTGATCGAGGGCGCGATCTCGAGGGAGCTGCTTTCACCGGAACTGGACGGAGGTGCCCCGTGATTCGTCTAGCCCTTATCACCACGGTCGCGCTCTTGGGCGCGTGCGGAGACGACGCAGGCGAAACGCCGGCTCCTCAGCCGGGCGACTCCTGTGGCAACAGCTCGGACTGCGGTGACCTCATGAAGTGCATCGGTCAGGTCTGCCAGGAGCCGGAGCCCTTGGCCGATGCCGCCACGGACGTGGCCTCAGACACGCCCGCTGAGCCCGACGGGCCTGGTCTCGCCGCTCAGGACTCCTACTACACCCTTACGGTCACGATGATGGACGGGACGGCCTACGAGGTGGAGCGCGATCTCGAGGGCAAGGAGACGGTCTTCTCCTTCGGGTCCTCGCATATCGGGACGGCCGTGGCGTTCTCCGTCGAGGACACGATCAGCTTTCCTACCTTCATGATCATCACCATGGACTTCGGGAAGGTCGTGGGCTCCGTCGATTGGCCGCGCCACATCTTCGAGACCGGCGACTATCCGTTCACGGACGGCGCCCCGAGCCTCGAGGTGCAGGTGATGGGGCTCTCGTTCGCATCCACCCGTATCGAGTCCACCGGCGGCTATGTGATCGAGGAGTTCGGCAATCAGCCCGGGCAGGTGATGTCAGGCACGATCTCGGGGCGGATCTGGCACGATAAGGACGACCCAATCCAGTACCTGGACGTGGAGTGCGTGTTCCATTTCACGCTCCCAGCCAAGGGCAAGAACAGCTAAGACCCGAGCAGCTCGAACTGCGCCCGGGCTCTCCCGCTCGCGATCTGCTGGTGGGCCTCGCCGACGCCGCGCATGATGGTCGTGGCGCGCCCCGTGTGGGACAGGACCATGCCGGCGAGCAGTCGTACGATCTGGCCGGGGGCCGTGCGGTGCTTGGGATCGAGCGCCTCTGCCCAGGCCTCTGCGACGCGACCAATATCCACCGTGCCCCAGTCGGGGGACTCCGAGATTAAGGTCCCGTAGCACTTGGGCTCAATCTCCTCGGTGAACGCCTCCCCATTCGGACGGTAGCCCGTGGTGGTGGTCGTGGTGTGCACTCTGGGATCGATGTGGCCCTCGCCACCCTTCACGAGCAGCGTCGAGGTCATGCCGAGATCTCGCATGAGCGTCGCCAGCAGCGTCTCGTAGCCGGAGTGCACCCAGCCCCCGACGACATGGGTCTTCTCTTGTCCGCGGAGGGGCGTGATCAGCTTCTCCAGTGTGGCGAGAAACGGCCGCTTGGCCATCTCGACACGGATCTCCGTCAGCTCCGCCAGGGCAGGGCAGTAGTCCTCGACGTCCACGTACGCCAATCCGCGCGTCGCGAGGCGCTCAGCGGCTCGCCCCACGGAGGCCTCACCGTCCCCGATGTCGAGGGCGAATCCCATATGAGTCAGGACCTGACGCGCCGTGATGCCGTTCTTTGGCGGGAGCGTCACGGCGCCGTTGAGCGCCGTCGGGAGTCCGCAAGCGGCGAGGACCGCCGCGGTTACGGGCGCGAAATGGGGCGCGCGCAAGAAGCCATCGTGAGGGTCGCAGAGGCTCACGACCTCAGGGGTGGACGCCTGCGTGATGGTCGAGGCGCTGACGAGGGCGTCGAGAAACCCCAGGTTCTCTTCCGTGGTCTCGCGCTTGAGGCGCTCCGCGATCAGAAACGTCGCGATCTGAATGTCGCTCGCCGAGCGATCCAGGCACAGGGCCATGGCCTCTCGAGCCCCATCGCGATCCAGGTCTTTGCTGCCCTTGGGTCCCACCGCGACGCGCGTCAGCACTTCACGCATACGGTTCCAGCCCTCGCCACGATCGCTCACGCACGCTCCTTTCGGTGTCGAGAGACGATGGTAGGAGGCTGAGCGACCCCCTGACAAGCGCTATGGTGGACGCTGATCATTTGACCGTGTTAGCAACGCGGCCATCTGGAGGTGGTTGAGCGATGGATGCGACCGAACGATTCTTGAAGGTGTGCCGGCGTGAGCCGGTCGATCGTCCCCCGGTCTGGCTGATGCGTCAGGCAGGACGCTACATGTCGACCTACCAGGCCGTGCGTAAACGCGTCTCGTTCATGGACCTGTGCCGCTCGCCCGAGCTGTGCACCGAGGTCACGATGATGCCCATCGATCAGCTTGGCGTCGACGCGGCGATCCTGTTCAGCGACATCCTGGTGCCTCTCGAGCCCATGGGAGCCAAGGTCTATTTTGATGGGAAGGGCCCCCACGTGGAGCCTCCCGTTCGGACGGTCGCCGACATCGACCGGATGCGCAGCTCGGGCGTCGCGGACGACGTCGGCTTCGTCTACGAGGCGGTTCGCCAGATCAAGGCCGCCCTGGGCGGTCGTGTCCCGCTCCTTGGCTTCTCTGGCGCTCCCTGGACGCTGGCGACCTATCTGGTAGAGGGCGGCACGAGCAAGAACCACCACAACCTGCGTGAGCTCATGTATGCCGAGCCGGAGGCGCTGGAGCGTCTCCTCGACAAGCTTACGACCGTGATCATCGACTATCTGCGCAACCAGATCGCCGCGGGTGCGGACGCTGTGCAGCTGTTCGACACCTGGGGAGGTGCGCTCACCGAGGCGCAGTGGCGTCGATTCTCGGGTCGCTACTCCCAGCGGGTCTTCGAGGCCCTCGCTGACACGGGCGTGCCTCGGATCCACTTCGTCCAGGGCGGCGCCCACCTCCTGGCGGCGACGGCGGAGTTCTCCTGCGAGGTGTTGAGCGTCGACTGGCGTCAGCCTCTGAGCCAGATCCTCGAGATCACCGGCGGTCGCTATGCCCTGCAGGGCAACATGGATCCGGGAGTCCTTCGCGCACCGGCGCCTGTGATCGCTCAGGAGGTTCGCGCGGTGATGGACTCCTATGGAACCGGACCCGGACACATTATGAACCTCGGACACGGGATCACCCCCGACGTGACCGTCGACGCGG
>CALCNF010000173.1 GCA_937897815.1 uncultured Pseudomonadota bacterium
CTACGCCATCCGCGTCTACAAGCAGTACTTCAACTTTGGGTCCGCACACTTCTTGATCTTCGCAGACGGGACGAGAGAGGAGCTGCACGGGCACAACTACCAGGTTCAAGTCCGCGTTGAAGGTCCCCTTGTGGAGGGCGATCTGGTCATCGACTTCATCCCCTTCAAGCCTCTGGTGAAGGCCCTGTGCGACGATCTGGACCACGTCACCCTGCTGCCCAATGGCAACCCCCACCTTCGCGTCGAAGAGAAGGAGGATCGGGTCGAGGTCTTTCATGACGATGGGAGCTACTTCTGCTTCCCTCGCCGCGACGTCCGAATCCTGGACCTGCCCAACACCTCGACCGAGATGCTCGCCAAACACCTGGCCACCAAGATACTCGAGGCGCTCCCGAGCAAGGTCCCCAGCGCTCAGGTCCACGCCATCGAGGTGCAGGTCGAGGAGAGCGCCGGTCAAAGCGGTATCTATCGCATCGACGTGCAGGGCTGAGCGCGCCACATCAACCTGGGCGCGACCGATCTTCTACACCTGGGGCTTGAACCGCGACATCGGTGTCGCGATTCTCGGCATGCGACCCTTCACGAGGGTGAATCGCCGGCAAGCGCAGTTCGCCACAAAGAGCATTGGTTTCAAATACTTATGCGGCTAAACGCCGAATCGTCTGTCTCTTGGGCGCGGGCTGGCACACGCCTTGCTATCCTCTTCTAGAGTCGCCCCGCCGTGACGAGCCGCGGTTTGGTGATTGGGCCCTGCGCCCCAGTTGAGTACAATCCCCCGTTGAAGTGCACCGTCACCGCCCGCTGCAGGGCGACGGCGAGCGCGCACCAGGAGCTTCGATGAACAGCCCCATTCTTCGAGTCATCTGCATCGGCGCCACGACCCTCCTCGCCACGGCCTGTGGTATCGGCCCGACCGAGGAGCGGAACCTCCACGCGTTCCCGAACCAGCTCCCTGAGGCGCCACAGGAGCTCTCTTCGACGTACGACGCGCCGAGCTGGCTGAGCGGTCACCCAATCGTGGTCGATCAGGACTTCATCTACGTCGCAGACCGAGCCAACGGTGCGCTGAAGGTCCTCGACGTAGACACTCTCGAAATCGTTCGAGAGGTCCCTGTTGGGGGCTACCCTGAGCAGCTTGTTGTCGATCCGAATGGAGCCGCCTGGGTGGTGTGTCGAGACGATGGCCATGTGGCTCGCGTCCCTGCTGAAGCCACGCTTCCGGACCTCACAGCGATCGTCGGAGTCGAGCCGATCGGCATCGCCCTCTCCCAGGATGCGTCCCGCGCCTACATCAGCGCCCGCGGCAGCCAGGAGATCGTGGTCCTCGACACCCTCGACGGCGAGGTGCTGCAGCGAGTGCCCGGTGGAGATCGCATGCGCAGCGTCGCGGTCTCTCCAAAGGGCTGGCTCGGCCTCGTCCAGGAGAACGACGGAGTCGAGCGCTTCCAGTTGGCGAGCGATGGCTCCATCGACACCGAGGATGAGCCGAGCCGGCGGTCCCTTCGCCTTGGGCTTCCGACCGAGGCGAAGCTGGGCTTCATCAATCGAGGCCAGAGCCTGCAGGGCTCGCGAGCCGTGGGCGCGACCATCCACCCGGGTACCGGTGAGCTCCTCATTCCCCACACCCAGTCGGCTCCCGGCGGTGACCCCGACGAGAACATCAGCATCGCAGACGCCGGAGGCTATGGCGGAGATCTGAGCCTGGACAACCGAGCCTTCGACGTACCGACGCGTCCCGTGGACACGGTGATCACCGTGGTCGACGGGGCCGGTGACGACAACATTATCGCCGGCCGCCACGCGGTCGCCGATCCGACGACGGGCGCGCCGATGCACACCCTGGTCGCCCTGCCCATGGACATCGCCCACCACCCAACGCACAGCCTCGCCCTGGTCGTCGGCGAGGGGACGGACAATGTTCTGATCGTGAACACGCTCGTACCGGATCCCATGGCGGCACCGGTCGGCGTCGTCGCCGTCGGCGCGGGACCGCGCGGCGTAGCCATTACGCCGGATGGTGACCGAGCGTTCGTGCTCAACGCGCACAGCCTGACGGTCAGCGAGATCGATATGGCGCCCTACCTGACCATGGACACTCTTGACGACAACGCCATCCAGGACGACGTCGTCACAGATGACAGCCTCTTCTCGTTCGGAATGAGCGCCACGGCGGAGATGCCCATGCCTCATGAAGAGACGCTTGAGGGCAAGACACGGAACCAAGTCGTCAACGGCACCTTCGCGAGCACCTTCGTGCGCCCAGTTCGAAGCACGCAGGCCCGAGAGGCCGCCTTCGGCGACGATCCGGCCACAGAGGCTGTGCGACGTGGACGACGTCTGTTCTTTGATGCCAAGAGCCCCGCGGTCAGCCATGCAGGCACGTTCGCCTGCGCGACTTGCCACCTTGAGGGCTCGGATGACGGTCTCGTGTGGTTGACCACCGGCCCCATGCAGACCATCCAGCTCAATGGACGCCTGGCCGACACGGGTCCATTCAACTGGCTGGGTACCAAATCGAGCCTGCTCGACAACATGGATCAGACCGTGGAGCGCATGGGCGGTGATGGGCTGACCGAAACCCAGCTGCAGGACCTGCGGGCTTTCCTGCTGGAGGGTCTCCGGGCGCCGATCAATCCCCACCTCGAGCCCGCCGGCCTCACCGAGATTCAGAAGGACGGCGAGGCGGTCTTCAATCGAGCCGATGTGGGCTGCGCCACATGTCACACGGGAGAGCACCTCACGGACGGCGAGGCCTACGATGTAGGAACCTCCACGGAGACCGAACGAGAGCGACGCATACTGCTCATCGAGAGCGGAGAGGACCTCCCGCCTGCCGGCTTCTTCAATACCCCGTCCCTCAGGGGCGTGTGGCGCTCAGCGCCGTACATGCACAACGGGATCGCCAACGATCTTCGGGAGGCCCTGGAGCTCACGTCCGGGACCATGGGCGACATCAGTATGCTCGATGAGTATGAGCTCGTGGCCCTGGTCGAATACCTGAAGACGCTCTAAAGCGAGCGCGCTCTCAGTCGACACATCTTTATCCCTGGCGCCCCTAGTGAGATGCCTGGGTCCGTGGCACCCTCGATGTCATGGCGGTCCCACCCTCCAAAGCGACCCTCCAACTGCCCGTCGACCGCCTCGCGCTCGCTGGGCTGGTCTGGCTCGGTAGCGTCTGGCTTGGCGCACCTGCGCTCACGTGGCTCGACTCCAGTGAGTTGACGGCCGCAGGGGTCGTGCTCGGCGTCCCCCACGCGCCCGGTCACCCCCTCTACGTGCTCCTCGCCCACCTCGCTTCGCTGATCCCCGTGGGAACGGCGGCGTTCCGAGTCGCTCTCTTGAGCGGCCTCTTCGCGGCCGCCGCTGCTTGGTTCACGGCCGACCTCGTCGATGAGCTGTCCTGGGACAAGGGAAGTCGAACCAACCGAACGGTGGCAGGTCTGAGCGTAGCGCTCATCTTGTGCGCATCGACCGCCATCTGGCAGCAGGCTGTACGAGCCGAGGTCTACACCCTCCACCTGGCGCTGATGTTGTGGGCGACCCGCGACGCGTTGAGGTGGCGACGCGACACTTCGGAACGGCGTCATGCTCGTCTGGCGACCGTCGCGCTGATCATGGGGCTGGGCTGCGCCAACCATCATCTGCGTGTCAATTGTGAAAGGGGCCACTGTGCGTCTCCTGTGATTAACTCAAATGGGGGAAGAAGGTGAGAAGA
>CALCNF010000174.1 GCA_937897815.1 uncultured Pseudomonadota bacterium
CCTCGCGCCGCAGGCGTCGGACCTGCTTCTTGATCGCCCGCTTCTTCGACTGGATCAGGCTCAAGACCTGAGCGGCCTCCTCGGGCTCACCGAGGTCGAGGTGTCGGTTGGCGATCGAGACCAGAATGGCGTCATCCGGAAACGCATCGTGAGCCGCCTTGAGCTTGTCGAGGCTCTCACGAATGCGACCCTCTTTCATGAGGGCCCTGGCCTCCATGTAGAGTTGCTTAGCCATGGCCGGATCATCCGCCAGGGCCGGCGGAGACACCGCACTCGTAAGGAGGACGCTGAGCGCCACCGCCACGCAAGCGGAGGCGCGAACACACGCACGAAGAACTTGGTTCATTGGGTACAACGCTCTCTCTTCCGTTCACCGCAGCTTGTGGCAGGTATACACCGGCCTTCGAAAGGGCGCTATTCTCGCCCCATGTTCAGCGGTTGAACGGTTCCCTTTCGTGCGATCAGAAGGGATCAAACGAGGGCGCCGACTTCGGCTTGGAGCGCTTGGGACGAGTCCGCCTCGAAGGTTTGGAGTCAGAGTCGTCCGTGGTGGCTCGGCGCTTGCGCCGCTCCGCCGCCCGCCGTTCAGCAGCAGCCTTCTTCTCCGCAGCAGCCTTCTTCTCCGCAGCAGCCTTCCTGGCGGCCTGTGCCTTCTCAGTGGCCGTCTTGAGCGTCTCCTGGGCGGTGCTCACGACCTTCTTGCTCCACTCCGAGGCGGCCGGCGGCTTTTGCGCGACGGGCGGAGCCGGAGCTGGACTGACGGCCTTCACAGCCGCTGGCTGCTGCGAGCCGCTCCGCTCGGGGGCTGACGGCGCGGGCGCGGGCGCAGCGACCGTGGGCTTGGGAGCCGCAGGCGGCTCGATCTTCGGCTCGGCCTTGGGCTCTGGCGCAGCCTTCGGCAGCTCGATCTTCGCGAGGAACGCGCCGATCATCTTGCCGGAGGTCGCCGGTAGGGGGGCCGGGCTCTGCGCTTTCGCTTCCGGAGCGCTCGGTGGCGCCGCCGGCGCCGCACTTCCCGCGGCAGACGCTGCGTCCCCCGAGACAGGATCCTTCGACGGGGACGCGGGCTCGGCCGTCGGCTGACTCGGCTCTGGGCTTGCGACCGCCTGCTGGGCGACGACCTCGATGTTCTCGTCGCCCTCGGGTGCGTCATCAGCCGTGAAATACAGGGCGCCCGAGAGGACGAAGATGGCCACCGCCAGCCCAGCGCTGACCCACGCCCACACGGGATCCTGGGGGCGGCCCCGACGCGGAGGCGCCGCGGCGCGCTCCTCGGGGCGTGTCTGCGTCGCCGGCGCGCGCTGCTCGTCTCGGGTGTGCTGCTCCTGGGCCCTGCGGATTCGGGGGAGCTCGACCTCGGCGGCCTCGCCGCCCGTCGGCATCAGCTCTTCGAGGTTGAGAATCCGGGTCTCGCCAGCCTCGTCGTCAAGATCCTCCTGGACCGTGGCCATCGGCGAAGCGGATTCCCGCGTCGCGATCACTTCGGGTCGCTGGATCATGGCCGTCTCGTCCGAGGTAGGGACAGGCGGCGTCATGGGCGGCATCGTCGTGTTCTCAAGAACCGCGGTCTGGTAGGCGGGGTCGTGGACGTCCAGCGGAGCCACAGGCGGGATCGTCTTCGCCTCGGACGAGATCGGCGGCACCGTCTCGCTGACCTCCGGAACAAAGTCGCGGGCCGCTCCTCGGCCAGGGTGACCCGCCACGCTGCCCCTGTTGTCCGTCGTCGCGAAGCCGACCGAGACGGGGCGACCCATGAGCTCGCTCTCGTCGATACGACCGTCCACGTACTCGACGATGCGCTCTCCGGGCGAAGGTCGACGCTCTGGAGTCTTGTCCAGAAGTCGCTCCACGAGCCAGGTGATCTTACGCCCCTCGTCGCCGTACTTATCCATTCCAGTGAGCGGGGGAGGATCGTCATGGACGTGCTTCATCACGATCGAGATCGGGTTCTCACCGATGAAGGGGGGACGTCCGGTCAGCATCTCGTACATCAGAACGCCGACGGAGTAGAGGTCAGCACGACCATCGACCTCATGACCCAGCGCCTGCTCTGGGGACAGGTAACGGGGCGTTCCGCAGATGAATCCGGTCTGCGTGAGGTTCATCTGCTCTTCGCTGGGCCCGATGGCCTTGGCGATGCCGAAGTCGAGGACCTTCACGAAGTCCCGCTCCCCATAGATGTCGCAGATCACGATGTTCTCAGGCTTCAGGTCCCGATGGACCAGCCCCAGCTCGTGGGCCTCGGAGAGGCTCTTGATGATCTGTCGGGCGATATGAATCACCCGCTCGGGAGGCTGAGGTCCCTCGTTCTGAATGAGCTTACCGAGGGTGACCCCGCTCAGGAACTCCATCGCCATGAACAGGCGAGCGTCGTCGCTGGTTCCGTAATCGTACACACGGATGCTGTTCGGGTGATGAAGCTTGGAGGACGTTCGCGCCTCCTGCTCAAATCGCTGGACCTGCTTCTCGTCCTGGCAGAGCTTTCGATGGATCACCTTGAGCGCGACGATACGGTCCATCTGCAGGTGACGGGCCTTAAAGACCATCCCCATGCCGCCGCGACCGATGAACTCCAGGATCTGGTAGCGCCCGCCCCAGACCTTCCCGAGTAGGTCCTCAATATCGTCAGCTTGACCCAATCGCGCTCCGCGTTCTCACACACCGCACACCATGTGCAGCGGGGATTGTAGCGCTCAGGCGCCCCCGTGCCAAACGCGAGCACGTGTGCCGCGCCGCACGTGAGGGCGCGCCGACCGCGGGCGAGGGTGGCGCGAGCACGTCGCGCCAGCACAGGGGGAGCCTAAAGACGCGCCATCCCGGCGTAGAGTTGGCCCGCGAGCACCGGCGTCTCCGGACCATCGGTTCGGGTCCTCTTTCGAATCGGCGTGTTCATCACCTCGCCAGAGCGATCGTCACGACGAACCGCCGGGCGTCGGGCGTTCATGGAGAAGCGAATCACCCTGTTGTAGGCGTCACCGACGCAGATCAGCGCCCCAGATGGCTTCACGGACTCCACGACCGCGACCATGCTGTAGGGGTCATCCACCGATCCGTCCCCGTTGCGATCGTGCGTGTCGTGAAAGAAGACCAGGTCGCCTGGCTTCGCCGCAGCGCCGTTGAGGGTCTTCTTCGCGCGGTTCAGCTTGCGCCACGCCGCGGCGTTGTAGAGGTCTTTGGGGGCCTTGACCTTCATCTTCACGGCGGCGACCTGCATGAGGTGAGAGAGAAAGGGCTCTGCGTCGCGCCCCCGATTCAGCCCGACCAACCTGCGGGCCGCGGCGACCAGCTCACTGGCTACGCTGCCGTCCCCCAGGTCAGACTTCGCGGCGCGCTTCCGCGGAGCTCTCCTTGGGCTCGCCTGAGCGACGGCTCCGGGGCCGAGGCGAACCGGCGCTGGCTTAGGCGCCACCCGCTTTGCACGGACGGTCTTGGTGACGGTCTTGGGCGCCGCCTTCGTGACCTTTCTTCGATCGTGCACGGTCTTGCGGCGCGCCGCATGAACGCGATCCTTCGCGGTGCCTGAACGGCCCCCTCTTCGAGCCAACTTCCGGGAGCTCTTGGCGCCCTTTCGGCGCGCACCGGGATGCCTGCCCAGCTCCCGTGCCTCCGCGGCGCGGGTCGCCGCGCGCCGATCCTCAGACTTCCAGGGGCGCACCCCACCGACGTCCGGGTTCAACCAGACCGAATCAAACTCATAGAGCGGTACGGGACCCTGAGGGCCGGGCGTAGCGCAACCCAAAGGCGCAAAGAGCAGGCCGAACCAACACAAGACCGGGATGACGTTCCTCATCGACCCTGAAGTCTCAGCGCGGGCTGGAGAGGCGGCAAGAAAGTCCCGATCTTCTGAGGAAGGCTTGTGGAGTTGACCCGGAATGGACTTCCACGCATGTTGGTTGCGCAGAAGGAACCGCAGCGCTTCGCTGCCTGATGGAGACACCATGAAAAAGACACTGATCCCGCTCCTGGTCGCGACCCTCGCCAGCCCCCTGATCGCTTGTGAGACCGAAGAGCCAGCCGCTCAGCCCGGTACCCTGACGGTCAACTGGACCCACGGCGATGTGCCGACCTGCGGATCCAGAGAGATCGAGACGCTCCGCGTGTGGATCTCGCACCCCTCCGACGTCGCCCTGA
>CALCNF010000175.1 GCA_937897815.1 uncultured Pseudomonadota bacterium
CGAGCCCGTCATTCCCTGGGCCAACGTCGACGCTCGCCACGTCCGACTCCGTGCCTCCCAGGTCCGTCAAGGTCAATCCATCGAGCGTCGCGCCCGAGTCCACCGAAGCGATCCCGTCGAGCTCGGAGACGGTTCCGTCGGCCTCCGCGACCGTCCCTCCGGACGTATCACCGCTCGTGCAGCCCCAGCCAAACGTTAGCGTGAGCGCCATCAGCGCGGTTCGACATTTGACCCGGTTCACCTCGCCCCCCTGCATGTCACGTGAGCCCGCAGAGTACCAGAAGTAGCGCTCAAGGGACCAAGCGCCCCACTCGCATCATGTAAGCGTCTCGCTTCGATGTAGACCGCGGGAGTCTCCACCCGCTATGTTCCCGAGGTTCCCTGACACGCCGAGGACGTACGTGACCGTCGAGACCACCACCCAAACCCCGAAACCGAGCCCCTGCCACGCGCCGGGCGCGGCGCCAGGGGCGGACTACAAGCTTCACCGGCGCTTCGACCGCATCGGCCGACTGGTTGGCGACCCGACCATGGAGCTCCTCCAGAACAGCCACGTCGTGGTGTTCGGGGTCGGCGGAGTCGGCTCCTATACCGCGGAGGCCCTGGTGCGAAGTGGGGTCGGGCGCCTCACGCTCGTCGACTTCGACCTCGTGTGCACCACGAACACCAACCGACAGCTCCACGCGCTTCAGGGGACCGCTGGAAAGCCCAAGGTGGAGGTGATGGCCGAGCGACTGCAGCGCATCAACCCTGCAGCGTTGATCGAGCCCATCAAGTCCTTCTATCGCGCGGAGAGCTCGGAGCGGCTCCTAGGCCTCGGCGACAAGACACCCGACTTCGTGGTGGACGCCATCGACAACATGACGGCCAAGTGCCACCTCATCGCGACGTGTCATGACGAGGGCATCCCTCTGATCGTGGCGTGCGGCGCGGCGGCGCGACTCGATCCAACGCGCATTCAGATCGCGGACTTGAACCGGACCCAGATGGACCCTCTCGCGCGAGCCGTCCGTAAGATCCTCCGAGAGAAGTACGGGTTTCCGTCCCGGGCGCTCACCGGTATCCCAGCCATCTACAGCGATGAGCCACCGATCATCCCCACCGACCTGGCGTACGACGTCGGCGAGGGGTTCCGATGTGTCTGCCCCCAGGGTGACAACGGGCTTCACAGCTGTGAGGATCGCAATCGAATCGAGGGGAGCGCCGGCTTCGTGACAGGAGCTTTTGGTCTCGCCGCCGCGTCCGCGGTGGTCCGCGCGCTCAAGGGCGAGCCGCTCTTGCCGAAGCCCAGTTGAGGTCCCGAAAACGTCAACGTCGCCCTTCGTGTCTCGTGAGTCCGCATTTTGGTGTATGATCCCTCGACCTCGGGGGTCGCTGAGTATCCGTCAGCAGAGGCAGGAGAATCATCATGAGCGTGAGCTTCAGTGACGTCATCGAGCTCGATCGCGTCCAGCCCACTTTCGCAATGCCCTTTATGCATCGCGTGATCAACGGGAAGATCCTGGTCACGAATGATCTGGGCGACTACGCATTCCTGGAGTTGGAGGAGTTCACTCGCTTCATCCAGGGGGAGTTGACCCCAGGCGAGCCGCTCTACGAGCGTCTAGCGGAGCGGAATTTCATCGCGGAGAAGGTGGACGTGGCAGCCCAGGCCCGACGCTTCGCGCGCAAGAAGGGCTTCCTCGCCTACGGCCCTACCCTTCACGCCTTCGTGCTCACAGAGCGCTGCAATCATGGCTGCCAGTACTGTCACTCGTCGGTCGTGGGCATGGGTCGTATGGACACCGATATGCCGATCTCGACCGCGGAGAAGGCGGTCGACATGGCGTTCCAGACGACCGCCCCTTGGTTCACCATCGAGTTTCAGGGCGGAGAGCCGACCGCCAACTGGGACACCCTGTCCCACGTGGTGAAGTACGGGCAGGAGAAGAACAAGCTCGCTGGAAAAGAGCTGAGCTTCGCCCTGGTCACGAACTTCAGTCTCATGACGGACGAGCGCCTCGATTTCCTCATCAAGAACAAGGTCCAGATCTGCTGCAGCCTCGATGGGCCCGAAGATCTGCACAACAAGATCCGCATCTACAAGAGCGGCAACTCCTACGAGATCACCACCGGCTGGATCGCCAAGGTGAATCGACGGTACGAGGAGCTCGGGCTCGACACCAGCCTCTACAGGGTTGAGGCCCTCCCGACGATCACGAAGGACTCTCTTCACCGCTACGAGGAGATCGTTGACACCTACATACGCCATGGCTGTCGCGCCATCTTCTTGCGCAAGCTCGATCCCTTCGGCTTCGCGGCTTCGACTTACAAGAAGCTGGGCTACACGATGGACGACTACATTGAGTTCTATCGTAAGGCCGTCGACTACATCCTCGAGCTGAACAAGCAGGGGGTCGAGGTGATGGAGCGACACGCCGCGATCATGCTCAACAAGATCATGGCGGATGAGGAGCCCAACTACCTCGACCTGCGCACCCCTGGCGGGGCCGTGATCGGTCAGGTGGGCTACCACCCGGACGGCAGCGTGTACTCCTCCGACGAGGGGCGCTTCGTGGCCGCGATGGGGGACGAGATCTTCAAGATCGGAAACGTCCATGAGGCCAGCTACACGGATCTGTTCACCCAGGACACCGTGAAGGCGCTCCTGCTGGCGAGCACCAACCAGAGTCAGCCTGGCTGCGACTCGTGCACCTACAAGCCCTACTGTGGGCTTCAGCCCGAGTACAACTACAAGACCCAGGGCTCGATCCAGGGGCGGATGGCCGACTCCACCTGGTGCAAGAAGCACAAGACCATCTTCGACTACCTGATGGAGAAGCTGGAGCGCGCCGATCCCGAGGAGATGGAGATCTTCCGGCGTTGGACCACCAACCGGCGCCAGGACCACTTCGTTCAAGAGTAGAGCAGCGGCGACGCCGCAGCCGACCTCTAGAAGTCTTCAGGCTCGCACTTCAGCGGCGGCGTCATCTGCTCGTAGAGCGCCTCCTTGAGCGCGAGGGGATCCGAGGCATAGACGTCCACGGAGAGCCCGCCTCCGGAGAGCGCGATCCGCGCGTTCTTCGACAGGGTCCCCTCGACCGTCGAGGGCTCAAGGGTGACCACGGTCGTCCGGACGCTGGCCTCGGTGCCGTCGGGGCGCGCGATGTTGTCGAAGCCCAGGCCGTCAAAGGTCTGAGGAACGAGGTCTTCGTCCATCCCATCCGCCCAGCAGATTCCCGCCAGGCAGGAGGCACCTCCCCGACAGTCTTCGTCGGACTCGCAGCCGAGACCGTAGGCCAGGCGCTTGGCCTGAACGACAGGGTTGAAGAAGTCCTCCGTCGACAGGTACTCAGTCTCGTTTCCGTCCGTGAAGACGAGGATCACGTTGTTTTTGCAGTGTCGGTACGGATCCAGGCACTGCCCATCGGCGCAGACGTAACCGACGGAGCCGCAGTCATCAGACACCTCACAGGGCTTCCCATCCACCAGCACGTAGCGACGAAAGTACTCGCCGGCGTAGAAGAGACTCTTCCCCAGCGGTGTCGGACCTTCGGCGCGAAGCTCGGGCTCCTTGTGCACGTAGCAGAGGTACTTGTTGTCCACGACGCGGCAAGACCCTCCCGGACAGGTTCCGTCCGGATCACACTGGCCGTCGCTCTGACTGATGGCCTCGTCGAAGTCCAGCCAGCGCAGGAGCGCGTTGGTGTTGTCCAGAGAGCTCCGCGCCGGGAACGGAACCAGGATCGCCTGGGAGCGGTTGTGGTCGAAGTAGTCTCCGGCCTGGGTCTCATGGAGACCGGCGTCGTTGGTGAGGGTCGTCATGGCGCTGTACCAACCGGAGAAGCAGTTACCGATCTTCCCGGCGGCTTCCTTTTGAGGAAACCGCTGGAGCGCGTACTGGGCGACGCCGCCGGGCGCCTGAAGGTTCTCCGAGAAGACGCTCTTGGCCAGGGCGAAGCGTGTCAGGGGATCGTCGGCGCCCTGACACACCGGATACGGCTCGAGACAGGTGCTGGCGCTCGGGTCGCAGTTCATAGCGTTGCCCGGCTGATCGATGAACTCATGCATCGAGCCGGAGGTGTCGAAGAGGATCAGAACGTTGCTCCGAACGGGCTCGCAAGAGCCATCATAGCAGGCCTTGGAAGCCTCACATGGGGTGTCGATCCAACCGGTCCCGAAGGCGTTACAGGTTCGGGCCAGGATCGGGCTCTCGCACTTCACTTGTCCCGCCTCGCACACCACCGGCTGACACGAGGCCTCGTCCGGGTCGGGCACGCAGACATGCTTGGGAGGGCAGCTCTGGCTCTCAAAGGAGCCTCCCTCGACCTCGCCAATGGCGACCGGGTCCGGCCGCTCACAGACCTCGAGCCCACCCTCGTCCGCGCACCGCACGACTTCGAAGAGACACTCCACGCAGATCCGCGCCGTCGCCTCGCAAAAGAGGCCCTCTGGACACGCCTCGTCGCCGTCCGCGGGCGTGCACACGAGCGGGCCCTGAGCGTCGAGCGCTGAGGCGCTATCGGAGGCCACCGTATCGACGTCTGTCTCCGTCACGGGGCTCGTGATCTGAGGCACGTCGCAGGCCCCCAACAGGGACCCGCTGACGAGCAGCGCGCTGAGGAGAGTTCTCACGAGAGCCAGTCTCCGATGTCGAGAGATGCACCGTTCATCTCAGGCTCTAACGCGCGGAGGAGGCGAACAAATCCCTGGGCGGTCTCCTCAGGGGTCTGGTGTTCAGACACATCCTCGGTACCCAACGCCGCCTGCAGCATCTCTGTCTGAACCAAGCCAGGAGCGATGGCCAAGCTGATGAGTCCGTCGTCCCGGTGCTCCTCCGCGACGACCTTGGCGAGACCCTCGACGGCGTGCTTCATGGCCGCATAGGCCCCATATCCCGGGAGCCCAAAGCGCCCCAAGCCACTGGACATCCAGAGGAGCGCGCCGTGTCCCTGCGCGACGAATCTTGGAAGCAGAGGCCGCACCAGATCCACCTGAGCAACAACACCGATGTCCAGGGCCTGACGCAGGGCATGACGCTCCAGCTCAGCCACGGGGACCATGGGCCCTAAGATCGCGGCGCTGAGCAAGATCGCGTCCAGCCCTCCCAGGGTTTCGAAGCCGGCGACCGCCATTCGCTCGCCCAGACTCTTGTCCCGCAGATCGCCCAGGACGCCAACGACCTGGCTGGCCCCGGCCTCTAGCGCTTCGGCGACGATCGCGTCGAGCGACTCCTGCCTGCGGGCGTGAACCAGCAGCGATGCCCCCTCGCTCGCGAGCGCCAGAGCGACCGCTCGACCAATTCCTCGATTACAACCGGTGATAGCGACGCGCACGAGCTCTCCTCCTCTCCATTGGAGTTCATCTCACCTTGCCTCGGCTGGTCGGGCGTATACCATGAGGGCAGAGCGCGTCGAACCTCTCCGCGCTCTTCCACTGGAGTCCCATGCCCCCAGAGACAGATGAGTTGAGACGGGCCGTCGATCACCTGGTCGACCTGGTGAACGCTCCGAGCGTCACCGGTGACGAAGCACCGGCGGTCGACGCCGCTGAACGCATCGCTCGTGACGACCTCGACCTGAGCGTCCTTCGGATGGAGGCCGAGCCGGGGAGGGATAACCTCCTGATCGGCGATCCGAACCCACGCATCATCCTCTGCACACACCTCGACACCGTTCCTCCCCATATCGACGCGACCCTGAGCGACACCCACGTCTATGGAAGGGGCGCCTGTGACGCGAAGGGCGTGGCCATCGCCATGCTCTACGCCACCGCTCGCCTGTTTAGAGGTGACAAAGGCGATGGTCTCGCCTGCCTGCTCGTGGTTGGAGAGGAGAGCACCCACTGCGGAGCGATGGCCGCCGCCGCGTCCGATCTGTCCCCGCAGCACATCATTCTCGGAGAGCCCTGCGGACTGGATCCTGCCATCGCCCAGAAGGGCCTCTTGAAGCTGCGCCTCTCGGCACGGGGCTCCAGCGGTCACAGCGCCTATCCGGAGCTCGGGGTCTCGGCCGTACATCGACTCCTGGACGCTATCGAGCGTCTCAAGCGAGTCGACCTCCCCAACGATCCAACCCTTGGACCTACGACGATGAACGTCGGCCGGATCGAGGGCGGCGTCGCGGCCAACGTCATCGCGCCGAGCGCTGAGGCGATTCTGCTGTTTCGCTGCGCGGCGCCGGTCGACGCGATCTTGGCGGAGATTCGCTCCAGGATCGGGTCCCTCGTAACCCTGGAAGAGCTGAACCGCGCCGAGCCGTACGCCTTCAACGCTCTGGGCTTGAGCCCAGGACCGGCCGTGCCCTTCAACACAGACGCCCACACGCTCCTGGACCTGGGCGCCTCCATGAGCTTGATGGGGCCCGGTGATATGCGCTGCGCCCACTCGCCGAGAGAGGAGCTCTCCTTCGAGGATCTGGCCGACGGTATCGACGCCTACGAGCGCGTCGTCGGGAATCTTCTCGCGGGCGAGTAGCGCGCGGAGGCGAACGCCGAGCGTGCGCGCGCGGACGTGCCCGTAACGCGCACAACTGCGTACTTGTTCGCGTCCACCCGCGCTGTCCAGCTATACTGCTCGCGTCGAACCGATTCGCCCCCCTCCAGCAGCCAGGCAGATCGTAATCATGCGCTGTAGCCGTTCCTTCACTCTCTCGCTCTCACTCCTCGTCCTCGCGGCGTGGTTGGGGAGCGCCTGTGTTGACTCCGAGTTGGTCGGAGGCAAGGTCAAATACATCGACGGTGAGTCGTCGGACATCCTCGATGACGGGGGTGGAGACGTCAGCGCCGACGTGCCAGCGGATGGTGACGGTCAGGTCGAGACCGACACGCCGACCGACACGCCGACGGACACGCCGACGGACACGCCGACGGACACCCCCGGGAAGACCTGCGAGAGCGACGATGACTGCGTAGGGTTCGTGCTGCCGCCGGCGTGCCAGACCACGGCCTGCGATCAGGAGACGAACCTGTGCGTCCTGGTCGAGAAAGCAGACTGCTGCACGGAGGACGAACAGTGCGATGACGACAACGTCTGCACCACAAACACGTGTATTGGTGAGACCTGCTTCTACCCACCGATTAGCGGCTGCTGCGTCACCGAGGACGACTGCGATGACGGAGACGCGTGCACGCTCGACATCTGCCAGGACAACGTCTGTGACACCCTGCCCGACCCCGAGTGTTGCCAGAGCGCCGACGACTGCGCCGATGAGATCGAGTGCACCATCGATGCCTGCGTCAATGGGGTGTGCTCCAATACAAAGCCCCAGGGCTGCTGCACGGATGTCGCCGACTGCAACGACCAGGAGTTCTGCACGGTCGATGCCTGTGTGGCTGAGCAGTGCCAGTACGAGGTGATCCCGAACTGCTGTATCGGCATCGCCGACTGCAACGATGGGACCGACTGCACGCTGGACGTGTGCCAGAGCTTCCAGTGCACCAACCCCCCCGTGGAGGAGTGCTGCGTCGAGGACAGCGACTGCGCAGACACGAATCCGTGCACGGATGAGGTCTGTGGTCCTGATGGAGCCTGCGTGATCACGCCGTCAGACGCATGCTGCGCGACCGATGATCAGTGCGACGACGAAAATCCATGCACTGCGGACGCCTGCGACGAGGGGGTCTGCCTGAACTCAGCCCTGGACGTACCTGGCTGCTGCCAGTCGGACGACGACTGCGAGAATCTGTCCATCTGCCTGGTCACCACCTGCCAGAACAACCAGTGCGAGAGCGAGGCGCTGCCGGACTGCTGTACCACCGGCGACGAGTGCGTCGACTCCGATCCATGCACCCAGAACCTGTGCAGTGACGGAGCTTGTAATAACCCGGATATCGAGCAGTGCTGCGTGATCGATGAGCAGTGCTCCGACGCAGGGCCATGCCAGGAGAGCTTCTGTGACATCCTCTTTGACGACGCAGGGATCTGCTCGCCGCCGACGCCGGTCGAGGGCTGCTGCACCGGCGCCGACGAGTGTGACGACGGTGACAGCTGCACGGGAGACTCCTGCGTAGAGGGGGCGTGCGTGTCCCTGCCGCTTCCGGGATGCTGCAAGGCGAACTCCGACTGTGACGACGACAACGGGTGCACGAACGACAGTTGCGACGATGGCGTGTGCACCAACGCGCCGATCGCTGGATGCGGCTGTGACATCGCGGCGGACTGCGATGACGGCGATCCGTGCAGCAACGATCTGTGCGTCGGCCAGCAGTGCGTGAACCAGCCGGTCCTCGGCTGCTGCATCGCCGATGACGACTGCGAGCAGACGAGCGCTTGCGTCGCCAGCGCCTGTGAGGCCAACACCTGCGTGGACACCCCGCTGCCGGACTGCTGCACTGAGGACGGCGATTGCGATGATCTGAACACATGCACGGCCGACATCTGCCTGGAAGGTGGCGAGTGCACGAACACCGCCCTGCCCGGCTGCTGCGCGACCGACCTGGAGTGCGACGACGGAAACGCCTGCACCCAGAACGCTTGCTTTGGGGGCACCTGCGTAGCCGTGGACACCCCAGGGTGCTGTCTCAACTCCCTGGAGTGCGACGACGGGAGCGCCTGTACCTCGGACCAGTGCGTGAACAACAGCTGCCAAAACGTGGCCATCGAGGGCTGCTGCACCGTCGACTCCCAGTGCGCGGCCTCTGGCCCCTGTGTGAGCACAAGCTGCGTGAACAACGGATGTGTGAGCGAGTCCATTGAGGGCTGCTGCGAGTCCAACAACGACTGCGACGACAACATCTCCTGCACCGAGGATGAGTGCGGACCCGGCCCGGCCTGCTTCAACACTCCAATTCCCGGATGCTGCACCAGCGCCGCCGAGTGCGACGACGGAAACACCTGCACGCTGGACTCCTGCTCGGGTGGAAAGTGCACCAACAGCCCCATCGACGGGTGCTGCCTCGTGAATGGAGAGTGCGACGACGGGAACCCGTGCACGACGGACGCCTGCACGGGGAACAGCTGCAGCAACACGCTCAACCCGGGCTGCTGCCTCGCCGATGACCAGTGCGAGGACGGCGACCCCTGCACGACGAACACCTGCTCGAACAACGCCTGCACCACCCAGGCGATCTTCCCATGCTGCGAGACGCCAGTGGACTGCGACGACGGCAACGTCTGCACCAATGACCTGTGTTTCCTGGGCATCGACTGTGTGAACGAGCCCATCGACGACTGCTGCAATGTGCCGTCGGATTGTGCGGACGGAGACCCATGCACGCTCGAGCTCTGTCAGAGCAACACCTGCCAACTGCAGGAGCTGATTCCCTGCTGTAAGACCGACGAGCAGTGCGATGACGACAACGTCTGCACCGAGGACATCTGTGACGACGACGGCGGCTGCCAGAACCTGCCGATCGGCCTTGAAGATCCCGACGAGGCTCCAGCCTGTGATGATGGGGACCCGTGCACGGGCGTCGGCCAGTGCGTCAACGGCTCGTGTGAGGCCGGGAGCTTCATCTCATGCGATGACGGGGATTCATGCACGGAAGATGTGTGTGAGCCCGCCTCCGGGGTCTGTCTGAACACGAAGATCCTGGGCTGCTGCAACACCAACGATACCTGCGGAGACGGAGACCCGTGCACGTCTGACATCTGCCTGACGGACGAATGTGAGGGCCTTGAGGTCGATGGGCGTTGTTACGAGGTGTTCAGCGAGAACCTGGACTGGTTCGACGCCCAGGACGCCTGCCTGGCCTGGGGTGGTCAGCTCGTCTCCATCGGCTCCCAGGAGGAGAACGATAATGTCCTCTTCCTGCGCGAGAGCGTTGGATGTTCCGAGGCCTGGATTGGCTACAACGATCTGGAGACCGAGGGCGAGTTCGTGTGGTCGGACGGCTCTCCGGTCACCTATGAGAACTGGGATGGCGACGAGCCCAACAACTGCACCGATTGCTGCGATAGCCCGGAAGACGTGGCCGAGATGTGGGGACCCGAGGGTGAGTGGAACGACATCTGTCATCTCCTGACCAACCCCTGCTTCGTCTGCGAGCGCGTGAACACGAGCGGCTCTTGCGTGAATCCCCTGGAGACGGGCTGCTGCGAGACGGTCGCCGATTGCGAGGACGGTGACCCGTGCTCAACCGACAGCTGCGTTGCGGGCAAGTGTGAGTGGGAGTCGGTCGCTGGCTGCTGCCAGAACGATGGGGACTGCGATGACGGTAACGGCTGCACCGCGGACTCCTGTGAGGGGAGCGTCTGCGTCAATGTGGCGGCGCCCGGGTGCTGCACCAGCGACGACCAGTGCGATGATGGACAGCCGTGCACGAGCGACGTGTGCGCGGACTCGGTCTGCCAATCCGCTCCTATCGCAGACTGCTGCACCGATGACGGCGAGTGCTCCGACGGAGACGACTGCACGAGCGACAGCTGTGTCGGCAA
>CALCNF010000176.1 GCA_937897815.1 uncultured Pseudomonadota bacterium
CGACGTCGCCGTCGACATCCGTGTCGGCTCTCCGACCTTCGCGCAGTGGGTCTCGGTCGAGCTCGTCGCCGGCGACGGAAAGCTCCTCTATGTGCCCCCTGGATTCGCCCACGGCTTCACGGCGCTTTCGGACGGCGCGGCCGTCCTCTACAAGTGCAGCGACTTCTACGCTCCGGACGACCAGCACGGGATCCTCTTTGACGATCCCGCCCTGGGCATCGACTGGCCCGTCGACGAGCCCATACTCGTGGAGCGCGATCGCCAGTGGCCCACCCTCGACCGAGCCGGCGACGCCCTGTTCGACCTGGCGAGCCTGCCTTGAGGGTGGCCGTGACGGGCGCCAGCGGTCAACTAGGTGCCGCTGTCCTGGACGCCCTCTCGGACGCAGGGCTCAAGTCTGTATCCCTGACCCGCTCCGAGCTCGATCTTGAGGGGGACAGGATCGAGGAGACGGTCGCCGGTCTGCAGGTCGACTGGCTCCTCCACTGCGCGGCCTACACAGCGGTCGACCAGGCGGAGCGCGAGCCAAAGCGAGCCCTTCGCATCAACGGAGACGCCACAGCGGCGATCGCGCGCGGCGCCGCCCGCTCCGACACCCGGGTGCTCTACGTCTCCACCGATTACGTCTTCGATGGAGCGATGAGCGAGCCCTACCCCGAGGACGCGCCCGTCGCTCCCATCAACGCCTATGGCCAGAGCAAGCGCGTCGGAGAGCTGGCGGTGCTCGAGATCCTCGAGCGCCCCCTGGTCGTTCGCACCTCCTGGCTCATGGGCGGAGGGACGCCCAACTTCGCGTCCACCATGATGCGCCTCGGCCGCACTCGGGACACCCTGGAGGTCGTCTGCGATCAACGCGGGCGACCGACCTGGGTCTTCGACCTGGCCCCCGCGCTGATCGAGCTCATGGAGCGCGACGCGGAGGGGGTGCTTCATGTCGCCAATGAGGGCGAGGCGACCTGGTACGAGGTCGCAGACGCCCTCTTTGAACAGGCGCGAGCCCAGGGCGAGGCCCTCGAGCTCCGGGAGCTCCGGGAGACCACCACGGAGCGCTACGGCGCCCCGGCGGCGAGACCGAGCTACTCGGTCCTCGACCTCACTCGAGCTCGTGAGACCTATGGTGTGACCTTGCCAGGCTGGCGCTCGGGCCTGATCCGCGCCCTGGAGAATTGCTGATGAACAGGACCCTGTTGGTGACCGGCGGAGCGGGCTTCATCGGCTCGAACTTCATTCGAAGATGGCTCGACGACCACCCGGGCGATCGCCTCGTGAACCTGGACGCGCTCACCTACGCGGGCAACCGAGCGACCCTTCGAGATCTGGAGACGCGTGACGACTATCGATTCGTCCATGGCGATGTGCGCGACGCGGGCCTGCTGGGACAGCTCTTCGAGGAAGAGGGCTTCGACACCGTGGTCCACTTCGCGGCCGAGAGCCACGTGGATCGGTCGATCCTGGGCCCCTCGGCGTTCGTCGAGACCAACGTGCGGGGGACCTTCGTGCTCCTGGAGGCGGCCCGCGCAGCGTGGTCCCCGGCTCCGGAAAACGCTCGCTTCCTTCACGTCTCCACGGATGAGGTCTACGGCACGCTCAGCCCGGAGGATCCGCCTTGGACCGAGGCGTCCCCCTATGAGCCATCGAGCCCTTATTCAGCCACGAAGGCCGCCAGCGATCATCTGGTCCGATCCTATATCCACACCTTTGATCTCCCGGCGCTGATCACCCACTGCACCAACAACTACGGGCCCTACCAGTTTCCCGAGAAGCTCATACCGCTCATGACCCTGAACGCGCTGATGGGCAAGCCCCTGCCCATCTACGGGGACGGCCTTCAGGTGCGAGACTGGTTGCACGTGGAGGACCACTGCGACGCGATCACGGCCGTGATCGAGCGAGGGCGGATCGGAGAGACCTACGATGTGGCCTCTGGCGAGGGTCACACGAACCTGGAGATCGTCCATCGGATCCTCGCGTGCGTCGACCGCCTTCACCCCGAGCAGGCGCCCAGAGATCACCTGATCACGCACGTCACTGACCGCCTCGGTCATGATCGTCGATACGCCATCGATCCCGCCAAGATCGCCACCGAGCTCGGCTGGCGTCCGCGACACGAGTTCGAGTCCGGTATCGAGGCCACCGTCGCCTGGTACCTGAACAACGAGGGCTGGTGGACGCGCATCCTGGATGGGAGCTATCGGGACTGAGGGTGCTCAGGCTGTGACAGGTCTGGCGCCACCCTTGGGGTCCGTGCCAATCTACGCCACCCAAACCATGAGGGAGACCAAGAGATGAGTGATCGCGGACTGATTCTCGCCATCGATCAGGGCACGACCGGCTCGACAGCGCTGCTGATCGACGCCGAGCTCAAGGTGGTCGGTAAGGCCAACCAGGAGTTCCGTCAGATCTACCCCCAGCCGGGCTGGGTAGAGCACGACGTGAGCGACATCTGGGAGAGCGTCCGCGGAGCGGTCACCGCCGTGCTCGACCAGGCCGATGTGGGTGCAGATCAGATCCGCGCCATCGGCATCACCAACCAGCGGGAGACCTCGGTCCTGTGGGATCGGGCGACCTCGGAGCCGATTCACAACGCCATCGTGTGGCAGTGCCGGCGGACCACCGACCGGTGCGCAGAGCTGCGCGCGGCGGGCTATGAGGACATGGTGCGAGAGCGCACCGGTCTGGTCCTCGACCCCTATTTCTCGGGAACAAAGGCCGCCTGGACCCTCGAGCACGTCGAGGGCGCCCGAGCCCGGGCCGAGGCCGGAGAGCTGGCCTTCGGGACCCTCGACACCTACCTCGTCTGGCGCCTCACCGCGGGCGCGGCCCACATCACCGACGTGACCAACGCCAGCCGCACCATGATCATGGACATTCATCGGGGCACCTGGGACGAAGAGCTAGCTCAGATGCTCGGGCTTCCCATGGCCATCCTCCCCCGAATCGCGAGCTCATCGGAGGTGTACGGTGAGACGCGCGGTGTCGGCTTCCTGCCCGACGGGATCCCCGTCGCGGGCATCGCGGGCGATCAACAGGCCGCCCTGTTCGGGCAGGCGTGCTTCGAGCCCGGACAGGCGAAATCGACCTACGGGACGGGCTCGTTCGTCCTCATGAACACCGGCGAGAAAGCTCCAAAGAGCGACAACGGACTCCTGACGACCATCGCCTGGAAGATCGGCGATGGACCCACGATCTACGCGCTCGAGGGCTCGGTCTTCATCGCGGGGGCCGCGGTTCAGTGGCTCCGAGATGAGCTCCAGATTATCGACTCCGCTCCGGAGGTCGAGCGTCTGGCCAACAGCGTCGAGGACGCAGGGGGCGTGTGGATGGTGCCCGCGTTCGCCGGTCTCGGGGCACCCTACTGGGATCCAGAGGCTCGGGGGGCGATCCTCGGATTGACCCGTGGCAGCAACCGAGGGCACATCGCCCGAGCGACCCTTGAGGGCATCGCCCACCAGGTCGCCGACGTCGTGGAGGCCATGAGCGCCGACAGCGGTCGTTCCCTCGAAGGCCTCCGCGTCGACGGTGGCGCCGCCGCCAACGCGCTCCTGATGCAGATCCAGGCCGATCTTCTTGGCACCGAGGTCGCGCGCTCCGCGATCCTGGAGACCACCGGCCTCGGCTCCGCGCTTCTGGCGGGCCTGGCGGTGGGTTTTTGGACCTCGACCGACGACATCGCCGCACGATGGGCCGCCGACCGGTCCTTCGCACCCGAGCTCGAGAGCTCAAACCGCGGGATACAACGCGAGACTTGGCAAGATATGGTCAATCGAGTCCGCGGAGGGTAGCCTCCTAGATGTGGCAGGGAAGGTCCTCTTCACGCCACAGAGACGCTCGTCTCATCGCTCTCATCATTTCTCTTAACAACTTCTCTTCGGCCAGGCGTCGCGCAGCGCGTGACGCACTCCCTTGACTCGCCCCCGCGAGGTTTCCTGCGTGCACCTAGATCAACTTAAAGCCATGGATATCCAGGCCCTGCTCACTCTGGCCACCGAGATGGGGCTCGAGACCAATCGTGGCCTGCGCAAGCACCAGCTCATCTTCGACATCCTGTCAGCGAGCGACAACGAAGAGCCCATTCAGAGCGCGGGTGTGATGGAGATCCTCCCGGACGGCTTTGGTTTTCTGCGCAGCCCAGCCTCCAACTACTTTCCGAGCCCGGACGACATCTACGTCTCCCCGCGCCAGATTCGACGCTTCAACCTCCAGAAGGGCGACACGGTCACCGGTGAGGTCCGTCCCCCCAAGGACGGAGAGCGCTACCTTGCGCTCCTGAAGGTCGAGAGCATCAATGATGAGGATCCTGAGGTCGCCCGGCACAAGGTGCTGTTTGATAACCTCACTCCGCTGTATCCCGACCGTCGCATCAGCCTGGAGAACGACCCCGAGTGCATGTCGACCCGAGTGATCGATCTGCTCACCCCCATGGGCAACGGACAGCGCGCGCTGATCGTCGCGCCGCCCCGGGCGGGCAAGACCGTGCTGCTGCAAAACATCGCCCAGGCCATCACCAAGAACCACCCCGAGACCTACCTGATCGTCCTCTTGATCGATGAGCGGCCGGAGGAGGTCACCGATATGCAGCGGTCGGTCAACGGTGAGGTCGTGAGCTCGACCTTCGATGAGCCAGCCGAGAAGCACATCCACGTGGCGGAGATGGTGATCGAGAAGGCCAAGCGACTGGTGGAACACAAGCGGGACGTCGTGATCCTGCTCGACTCCATCACCCGACTGGCCCGCGCCTACAATACGGTGGTCCCTCCCTCCGGGA
>CALCNF010000177.1 GCA_937897815.1 uncultured Pseudomonadota bacterium
CATGACCGTTGGAGGCCTTAAAGCCCTTCACGGGCCTGCGCCCCATCAGGAATCCCCGAAGGACTCCGCGGTCGACCAGGGTCACCTTGGAGGAGGCGACGCCCTCATCGTCGAAGGAGTAGGCGCCGTTGAGCGGCACGTTGGCCAATCGCGTCATGGTCGGGTCATCGACGATGGTCAGAAAGGTGGGGAGGATCTCTCGGCCGAGGTGGTCGGCGAAGGTCTGACCCTCGTCCTCTCGGTCTTGTCGGTGGCCCTCCAAGCGATGTCCGAGGACCTCGTGAAAGAACACACCCGAGGCCTTCGAGGTGATGATCGCCGGGCCGGTGTAGGGCTCCAGAACCGGTGCGTCCGCGAGGGCGAGGAGCTCGCTCACCATGGAGCCTGTCGCCTCAAGGAGCGCATCACTACTGGGCAGCTGCGCCTCGGTAGGCGCGTAGGTCTCATAGGAGTGACTCAAGAGAACACCGTCCTCGGCTCGAGCCCAGGCGGTCACGGAGATGGAGTACAGGGTTCGATGGGTTCGAAGACGGCTGCCCTCGGTGTTGGCGTACCAGCGCGTCACGTGCGTGGCGTCCACATGGACCACGTGATCCTCAATGCGCGTCTCAGCCGCCAGGAGGCGCCCAAGGGAGCGCGCATCCTCAGACCAGCGAAGCTCATCGAAGTGCAGCGTAGGGGTGGGCTCAAGAGTCGTGACCGCGGGGGCCGGCGAGAAGGACGGACGCTCCCGCTTTTTGGCTCGAAACACCGTAGCGCCCTTCACCTTGAGGTGGCTTGAGAGGGCATGCTTGTAGGCCTGGTCCGTCAGGAGCCACAAGGCGTGACGCAGCGCAGACGGCGCGTCTTCTGTGGGGAGGACCGAGTCGACCTGGTAGTTGGTGTCGCTCAGCCAGCCCCCGTCTTCATCCTCGGAGGAGTCGAAGTCGTAGCTCCCCACACGCACCTCGGAGCGGGCCTGGCGTCGCTTGGTGGTCTCGCGGGTGAAGATCGCCCCCATCTTCCCGGCGACCGCCCGGTAGTCATCGTCCTTGACCGTGTAGGAGAGAAAATACGGTCGCAGGTGATCCTGAAGAACGAGGTCGGTGTGAGACCGCTCGAGCTCAAGGCCCATGGCCGCCAGGACGGGATCCGAGGCCGCGCGAGCCTCTGAGAGAGGCGCAAAAACACAGAGCGCGACGAAGAGCAGGGCATAGATCCGCATGATCATTGGCTATCTGGGTGAAACATAGGTGTCAAACGGCGTGCGCCTAAGTCCAGTGACGAAGCTCCTGTGATCACAAACCGATGTGTCTCGTGACGGCGGGGTAAATCCGCGGTTCACGCGCCGCAAACACACGGTCACCCAGCACAGGAATCGCAAAAGCCGATCCAAATCAAGGGGTTGGATCTCTTGGCGCCACAGTTCGGGATCCTGCGCCCCCCTGTGTTTCACGTGAAACATTGTGCTTTTTCGTGAGCAAACTTGACTCGCACGATCGCCGATTGGACAAAGATCTCGTCGGATACTCCAACGGGAGGGAGGGTGTCATGACTCCGATCTTGGCGATCGCCAATCAGAAGGGCGGCGTGGGGAAGACCACGTCCGCCGTGAACCTCGCGGCGTCGCTCGCCGTGGCCGAGGCCCGCGTGCTGCTCGTGGATCTTGATCCACAGGCCAACGCCTCGACCGCCTATGGCGTCGACAAGCGTAGCCTTGAGCATCACGTCTATGATGCCCTGGTTGGACGACGGATGCTGCGAGACGTCATCATCTCCACCGAGGTCGAGGGGCTGGATCTCGCGCCCACCGATCAGGATCTCGTCGGCGCCGAGATCGAGCTGGTGAGCGAGACCGAGCGGGACACGCGTCTCCGAGACGCGATCGCCACGATCGCGGACGACTATGACGTGATCCTCATCGACTGCCCCCCGTCCCTGGGACTCCTCACCATCAACGCCCTGACGGCCGCGACCGGGGTCCTCGTGCCGCTCCAGTGCGAGTTCTTCGCCATGGAAGGGCTGAGCCAGCTCCTGGGCACCCTCGACCGTGTGCAAGCCACGCGCAACCGCTCCCTGAACCTCATGGGCATCCTCCTCACCATGTTCGACCGACGCAATCGGTTGAGCTTTCAGGTCGACAAGGAGATCCGAAGCTACTTCGGTCCCGTCGTCTTCGAGACGCGCATCCCCCGCAACGTACGCCTGAGCGAGAGCCCGTCCTTTGGGAAGCCCGCCATCCTCTATGACGTGGCGGCCGCGGGGACGCTCGCCTACCTCGATCTGGCCCAGGAGGTCCTCGGACGCCTGGAGCGGGACGAGCAAAACTCGCCGAACAACCAGCCCACCACGCCTCAGGAGGTGAACAGCTAATGGGTATCCCACGCAACGCACTCGGACGCGGCCTCGACGCGCTCATCGCCTCGCCCCGCTATGCCCAGGTCCATGACGAGTATCTCCTGTGCCCCCTGGATCGCATCTCCCCCGATCCCGACCAGCCCCGTCAGCACTTCGATGACGAGGCCCTCGACGAGCTCTGCCAGAGCGTCCGTGAGCACGGGGTCATCCAGCCCCTCGTCGTCCGCCAGGACGGACCCGACTACATCCTCATCGCGGGTGAGCGCCGCTTCCGCGCGGCCACGCGCCTCGGGTTGGAGTCGGTCCCTGTGGTTATCCGTGACGTGGCCAGCGACGAGGCCCTCGAGCTGGCGCTCATCGAGAACCTCCAGCGGGAGGATCTGAACCCCATGGAGGAGGCCCAAGCCTACAAGAGGCTCCTTGAGCGCCCCGGGATGACCCAGGAGCTCGTCGCCAAGCGCCTGGGACGCTCCCGTTCGAGCGTCGCCAACGCCCTGCGCCTCCTCGGGCTCGGACGGCCCCACCAGTCCATGGTCATCCTCGGCGATCTCACTCCTGGCCACGCTCGAGCGCTCCTGAGCCTCGAAGAGGACGCCGATCGTCAGATCCTCGCCGACCGCATCGTCGAGCGAAAGCTGTCGGTTCGAGAGGCCGAGGCCTCTGCCCGCGCCCTCGGCGCGTCCACCCGCGCCCAGCGGCCCGCCCCGCGCAAGCACCCCCTGGCACCTTACTGCGAGAGCATCGCCGGGGAGATCAGCGCGTCGCTGGACACCGAGGTCTCCGTGAAGGTGCGAGGCCGTAAGGGACGCCTCGAGATCCCCTTCGACGGGATTGAGGAGCTCCGGCGCCTGCGCGACCTCCTGACCCTCTGAGCGCGCCTCAGGCCAGGGCCACACCGAGCAACATCGCGCACAGCCCCGACGCCGCGACCATGAAGGCCTTGAGTCTTGACGGTCCGACGACGTTCGCGGCCCTGTACATGCCGCCCAACCAAGCCAAGAAGCCCAGGATCGTCAAGAGGCTCATGACTCGGCTCGGCCGCACCTCGCGATGCAGGTGCGCCTCATAGAAGGCGACCCGCGAAGCGCGATCTCCTCCAACGCTCCTCCCTGTCCGAAGCGCGTCCCTCGACTCCCAGGTCGCCATCATCGGGGCCAGTCGCGCGTCCACCTTCGCGATGCGATCCTGGTCCGGCCTCCACAGGCCGTGACCGGCGAGGATCCCTGAACGAAGAGAGGAGAGCGCCATCACGGCTCCCGGGAGATCGCCTGCTGTCTCTCGCTCGTCTGCCAACGCCTCGAGACGGTCCATCGCGTCGCCCCGCCAGGGCGCGGCCAGAGGCAACACCCAGCTCACCGCCTCGCGCCAGGCCACCGCCGCGCCGAGGTGATCTCCTCGAGCGTGGGCCGCGTCTCCACGCTCCAGCGCGCCCGACCCGCTCGTGACGATCCGCCCGACCAGCACCAGCAACACCACAGCGATGATGGCGAACAGCGCTCCCCGGCCGCGGGCCGGCGAGACGACGGCGCCGCCCTCAGACGCGCCCTCTTCTTGGGTCTCAGATGAAGTCACGGCGCTCGAATGCCCAGATAGCGATGACGAGGAAGACGAGCCCATAGGCGAGGGCGTACACGATCGCCTCCCCCATGTAGCTCAGGTGAACCGGGACACCCAGCAGCACCTGCTGGCTCACGTTGAAGACCGACAGATCGGGCAGGACCGTCACGGCCGCCTCTCCAACGAAACGGGCAAACGCGTTCTCCACAAACAACCCTCGATTCGCCGAGAGCATCTCCTCGATGAGCGGGATCAGTCGACCCGTCGCGAACACGCCGAGGCTGAACAGGCCCGTGAGCACCGGAGAGGAGAACGCTGAGAACATCACGGCCACGCAGGCGACCAGAGAGACCTCAAG
This sequence comes from uncultured Pseudomonadota bacterium, assembly GCA_937897815.1. Classification (GTDB taxonomy): domain Bacteria; phylum Myxococcota_A; class UBA9042; order PHBI01; family CALCNF01; genus CALCNF01. The sequence goes on from CALCNF010000177.1 coordinate 4,253, forward strand.
GACGATCAGCGCGATCCCTTTCAGGTGCTCGGCTCCGACGTCGCCTCCCTGAATCGAGGTGACCATGGCCCAAACGATACCGAGGATCGCCACCTGAACGATCAGAATCCCGATCAGCCCGAAGAGCTTCCCGATAATAAACTCGTGACGATGAATCGGCTTGGAGACGATGGTGTAGATGGTCTTCCGCTCGATCTCTTTGTAGACGAGCAGCGCGCCCATCACCACGGCGGTGATGGCCCCCGCGAGGCTGATGGCGAAGAAGCCGAAGCTCTGAACCACCCGCGCTTCCTGACCCACTACGGCCATCTCGCTCAGGGCGAGCGAGAGCAGGATAAAGGCGATCGAGAAGGCCACAAGCCCCATGAACGCGCGGTTCCGGAGCGCCTCGCGGAAGGTGTTGCGCGCCACCGCGCCAATCCGCACGGTCGAGACGATATCAGCCATCGGCGCCTCCTGCCTCGGCGGCCTCGCGGACAAACAGCTCCTCGAGGCTCACCCGGTGCGGGTTCACGTGGGTAACAGAGGCTCCGCCCTCCATCAGCGCCTGGAGCGCCGTCGCCTGGTGCTCGCCCGCCAATCGGATTCTCGTCGCCAATCCGACAACCTCAAGGCCAGCTCCGAGACTCTCGAGGCGCTCGCGCGTCCCATCTGCGACCTCATGGGCCACGATCTCGACGCCCATGCTCTCAGAGCGAAGCATCTCAGCGAGAGGCCCAACGCGCACCACCTGGCCCTCCACGATCATGGCGACGCGGTCACAGATCGTCTCAATATCATTGAGGATATGGGTCGAGAAGAAGACCGTCTTCCCCTGCTCGCGCAGCGAGACGATGATGTTGCGCACCTCACGACGTCCCATGGGATCAAGGCCGCTCAGGGGCTCATCGAGGATCACCAGATCAGGGTCGGCGATCAGCGCCTGCGCGATGCCCACCCTCTGGAGCATTCCCTTGGAAAATCGACGGAGCGTTCGATCTCGGGCGTGGGCGAGACCCACCAGCTCCAAGAGGGAGTCGATGCGCTTCCGACGCGCTTTGCGCGGGAGCTCATAGAGCTGTCCATAGAAGTCGAGGATCTCGAAGGCCGTGAGGTAGTCATAGAAGAACGGGTGCTCAGGGAGATAGCCGATCCGCCGGCGAATGGCCGGGTCCGCGATGTCGCCACCGAGGACGCGTATGGAGCCCGCCGTGGGCTGGATCAGCCCCATGGCCATCTTCATGCTGGTCGTCTTTCCGGCGCCGTTCGGACCGAGATATCCGAAGATCTCTCCCGGCTGAACCTCCAGATCGACGCCGCGCACAGCGTGCACACGAGTTAAGCCCAGACCGAGCTTGAACTCCTTCTCCAGACCCTTGAACACCAGGGCCGGCGTTGACGCTTCGCTCATCTGCTCTCCATTGCGCGTCGAAGGGCGCTCACGACCTCTTCGACGTCTTCAGGGGTCATCTCGACCGTCACAGGCAGGGTGAGGCAGCTCTGAGCGAACCGCGAGGCGTTCGGGACGTCCTCGGTCCGGAGACCATATCGGTCCCGGTAATAGGGCTGCTCGGAGAGGGCATATCCTCCGATGGTGGTCTGAACCCCTTCGTCGGCCAGGTGCGCCATCACCGCGTCACGATCCACGTCAGCCGAGAGCTCGACCACCATGGACTGACAGCTCAGGTCCGCCAGGTCATAACCTTGCGGCCAGCGCACGCCCTCGAGGGGGGCGAGCGCCTCTCGATAGAGCGCCGTGATCCGGCGCCGCTCCGAGACGATGAACTCCAGTCGATCGAGCTGCACCAGGCCGATGGCGGCGCTCATGTCGCTCATTCGATAGTTGAAGCCGGCGATGGAGAAGCGACTCCAGCTGGTGGCGTTCGGATCCATGCCGTGATTGCGCAAGGCCCGCATACGCTCGGCCAGCTCGTCGTCGTCGGTGGCGATCACGCCTCCCTCGCCGGTCGTGATCGTCTTTCTCGGGTGAAAAGATAGACACACAGGTAGCGCTCCTGTGCCCCATCGCGTGCCCTGGGCCGTGCCGAGCGCGCAAGCCGCGTCCTCGATCAGCCACCAGCCCCTGGAGTCACACAAGGACTTCAGCTCCGGCGTCGGAGCGGGGATCCCGAAGGGATGGACCAGGATCACGCCGACGGTCCGCTCAGTAGCGACGGCCTCGATCGACTCGACCGTCAGGGCGAAGCGCTCCAGATCCACGTCAGCGGCGACGGCCCGGGCGCCCGTCAGCTCGACCGCGTTGGCGGTCGCAGGGAAGCCGAAGGCAGGAACGATCACCTCGTCGTGGGGCGTGAGGCCCATGGCGACCGCGCTCACGTGCAGCGCCGCTGTACCCGAGCTCACGGCGACGGCGTGGCGGATCTCCAGGAGCTCGGCCAAGCGCGCCTCAAAGGCCGCCACACGTGGCCCCTGAACCAGGTGCCCGCTCTTGAGCACCTCCGCGAGCGCGCTCAGCTCCTCGTCTCCGAGGACAGGTCGGTGAAGTGGGTGCTTCATGCGAGCTGACTCCGGTACCACTCAATGGTCTCGAGGAGACCCGAGTCCAGCTCGACCCGCGGTTCATAGTCCAGGAGCTCCCTGGCCTTGCTGATGTCCGGGATGCGCAGCTCCACGTCAGGAAAGTCCCAGGGGATGTGCTCGATGGCGCTCGAGGAGCCCGTGAGCCGCACGATATCGCGCGCCAGCTGGTGGATGGTCACGGTGGAGCGCGGGTTGCCAATATTGAAGGCGTTGCCGATCGCCTCTTCTCGATGAAGGGTCGCGAGGACCCCGTCGACGATGTCGTCGATGTAGCACCACGCGCGGATCTGCGAGCCGTCGTTGTGGATGGTGAGGGTCTCACCGCGGAGGGCCCGAACGATGAAGTGATGGACCGCGCCCGATCCCACCTGCCTCGGGCCGTAGATGTTGAAGGGGCGGACGCTCACCGCAGGGACGCCGAACTCCTTGTGATAGTTCAGGGCGAGATGCTCCGTGGCGAGCTTGCTCACGGCGTAGGTCCAGCGAGCTTCACCGACCGCTCCCAGCTGGGTCGCGTCGCCCTCCGTGACTCGAAACGCATAGCGGCCAAAGACCTCTGAGGTGGAGAAGTCGACCAGGCGCTCCACGCCGCCCATCTCATGTGCGACCTCAAGCACGTTCATGGTGCCCAGCAAGGCGACCTTCATGGTCAGCACCGGGTTCTTCATGACCGTATCGACGCCCGCGATGGACGCCATATGAACGATGATCTGGCATCCCTCTGCGGCGCGCGCCACGGTCTCCCGATCGAGCACATCCCCTCGAATCAGAGTGACGTTCGGGTGCTCGATCAGCGAGGTGGTGCTCATGGCATCGCGGTGGAGGTTGTCGAGGATCACAACCTCGTTGTTCTCCACCAGCCGTAAGGTCAACGAGCTCCCGATAAAGCCCGCCCCACCCGTGATCAGAATTTTCCGTCCCTGAATCATTGTTGAATCATCCGCCTCTGGAGCCATCGAGCTCCATCTTGGTCCAGGTTGCAGGAGGGAGGCCATCGTGCTCAGGGCCCAGGGTCTCGAAGAGCCCGAACGGCATGTAGCCATACTCGCTCTTCCAGCGCTCCTCGATCTTCTCCAGGCGCGTCGCGGCCGCGGCGCTCTGGTAGCGCGTGATACGACCGCGCAGCGAGGCCCGCTCACGCTCGCTGGACTCCCAGTAGCGTAGATAGGCGTGAAAGAGAGCCATGGAGACGTCGTTGCGCTGCAAATACAGCTCGGTGACGAAGTTGGGGTCGAGCTGAGAGCCCGGCAAGGAGGCGGCGATGGAGAAATAGGGGAGCGCCTTCTCCTGCATGGCCAGGCGCTCGGCCTCATCCTCGTGCTTCCACTCAATGTAGTAGTTGAAGCCAATGTCGAAGTAGAAGCGCCAGTGATCGGGGAACCGCTCGATGCCCCTGCGAGCGTAATCGTTCGACCTCTCCAGGCTCTCCTTGCTGATCATCTGACCGTACTTCAGCGACTGGCTCGCCCACTCATAGACGCGCGGGTTGTCCGGATCGAGGGCCAGGATCGCCTCCGCATAGACGTCGAGCCAATTGTAAATGCGGTCCGAGAAGAGATGAGAGATGAAGTACATGTTGGCTCGGGTGAACAACATGTCGGCGACGAATCCTCGATGATCCAGGGCCAGGGCCTTGAGGACATCCGCAGGCGGGATATAGGAGGCCTCGGCCGTCTGAGCCCGCTCCATGGGCGCCAGCTGGTACGCGAGCTCCAGGCGCGAGGTCTTGGTCACCAGGGCTCCCGAGACCAGGAGCGCGGCGAGAACGACCGCCATGAGCCGACGCCGCGGCGTCGCGCTCCACCAGGTGATCCACTCCGCGAGCCAGCGAACAAAGCGCAGCGGCGCCATGATCACGGCCAGGAGCCCGATGGCGATCCCATGGAAGACGGCGCTCAGGCCCGTCCTGGACGGTGCGTTCGTCCCCACGTCAATCCTCGTCCCTGGGATCGGCGCCGAGCTCATACTTCTCGAGCTTGTAGCGGATCGAGCGGAAGCTGATCTTGAGCAGACGCGCCGCCTCGGTGCGGTTTCCGTCGGTGTGGTTCAGCGCCTGCATGAGCAGATCTCGCTCCAGATCCGCGAGGGCGGCCTCCAGATCGAGGCCCTCGTCCGGCAGCTCAATATGGGCAGAAACTCCGTCAGCCCGCGCGACGCCCAGGAGCGCCGGCGGGAGACTCGTTCGGGTCACCAGCGGGTGGGTCTCGAAGGTCACGGCGCGCTCGATAACGTTCTCCAACTCACGAACGTTACCCGGGTAGTCATAGGCCAGGATCGCCTCCATGGCCGTGGGTTCGAAGTCCGTGATCTCCTTGCCCATCTCGTCCGAGAAGCGCTTGAGGAAGCTCTGGGCGATGGGCGCGATATCGGAGCGCCGCTCCCGCAGGGACGGCACCTCGATGTGAATCACGTTGAGCCGGTAATACAGATCCTCACGGAAGGTCCCCTGTCGAATCGCGCTATCGAGATCCTGGTTCGTCGCGGCGATGACGCGCACGTTCACCGGGCGCTCCTCATGGGAGCCCACAGGGCGGACGAGCCGCTCCTGGAGGACCCGCAGAAGCTTCACCTGCAGGTGCATCGGGACGTCACCGATCTCATCGAGGAAGATCGTCCCCTGGTCCGCGGCGGCGAACATACCCAGCTTATCGGCGTGAGCTCCTGTGAAGGCCCCCTTCACGTGTCCAAAGAGCTCCGACTCCAGGAGATGCTCTGGAATGGCCCCGCAGTTCACGGTCACGAGAGGCGACTCCTTGCGCTCGCTCGCCGAGTGCAGGGCGCGCGCGATGAGGCTCTTACCCGTGCCGCTCTCTCCTGTGATGAGGACGCTCGTGCGGGTCTGCGCGACGCGAGAGATCAGGTCGAACACCTGCTGCATCCGGGGGCTACGACCGATCAGGTTGTGGTAGCTGTGCTGACGCCTGACCTGCGCGCGGAGCTCTCGGTTCTCCACCAGCAGGCGCCGCTGCTCGAGCCCCTTGGAGACCACGACCGCGATCTCATCGACGTTGAAGGGCTTCTGGACGTAGTCGTAAGCGCCCCGCTTCATGGCCTCGATCGCCGTCTCTGCTGAGGCGTAGGCCGTCATCATCAGGACCTGGGTGTCCGGAAAGCTGCCCTTGACGCTGTCGAGCACCCCCATACCATCCACGTCGGGCATCTTCAGGTCTGTGAGGACGAGATCAAACTCCTCCCCGGCCTCGATCAGGGCGACGGCCTCGACGCCGCCGTCGGCCACGTGGACCTCATGCCCAGCTTTTCGGAGGAAGATCTCCAAGAACTCTCGGAGACTCTGCTCATCATCAACGACCAGAATTCGGGATGGCTGCGACATGGAGCCCGATGTTCGCCCCATAGGGGCGAGGAATCAAGTCAGGCCGCTTGATGAACCGGGAGGTCCACCAGAAAGGTCGTCCCGTTTGATCCGGTGTCCACGCTCACGGTGCCCCCGTGCTCGCTCACGATCCGGTAGACCGTAGCGAGCCCCAGCCCCGTTCCGCTCGCTTTGGTGGTGAAGAAGGGCTCGAAGAGACGCTCGAGCACGTCGTCCGGGATCCCGGGACCCGTGTCGTGGAAAGCGACACGATTGAACACGCCCTTGTCCTCCCGACGCTCGCTGATCTCGATCGTCAGGGTGCCCTCTCCGTTCATGGCCTGCACCGCGTTGTTGATCACGTTCCAGACGACCTGCTTGAGATAGGTTGGATCTCCGTAGGTGCTGGCATCGCTCGACGGGTTGAACACGACCTCGATCCCGGCTGACCTCTCGTCGTTGGCCAGGACGGCCAGGGAGTCCGAGATCAGAGGCGCGATGGGGATGGAGAGCCGCTCTCCGACCCGAGGACGCGCGTACATCAAGAAGTCGGTGATCCACGCGTTGAGGTTGTCCGTCTCGCGGTTCACGATCTCCATCAACCGGCGGTCGTCCTCCTCCAGATCCAGGGTCGAGCGGAGGAGCTGAATGGAGCCGGAGATCGAGGCCAGCGGGTTCCGAATCTCGTGGGCGATGGCGGCGGCGACGCGACCCAGAGAGGCGAAGTTCTCCGCGCGCTTCATCTGCTCCTCCATGTTTCGAACGTCGGTCTCGTCATCGAAGATCAGGACGTGGCCGATACGAGAACCTCTGGAGTCGAGCAGGGGACTGATGGTCCACCGCACGTAGCAGAGCTTACCCCGAAAGACCTCGCTCGTGAGCTCGACCGTCTGCCCTCGGATCTTGTCCTCATTGAGGAAGATCTGCTTCAGATCCGAGAAGTAACGCGTGATGTCCTGGTAGAGAATCTCCCGCGATTGATAGCCGGTGATCCGCTCTGCCTCACGGTTGAAGAAGGTGACCTGCAACGACTGATTCACCGTGATCAGACCCGACTGGATCGAGGCGACGATGTTCCGGTGCAGAACCCTGAGGTCCTCCAGGGAGAGCTCACTCTCCTGGATCCGCTCATCGCTTCGGCGAAGCTGGTCGGCCAGGTAGCTCGCCAAAAAGGCGATGACATAAAAGGCGACGACGTTCACCACCAGGTTCTTGGCGATGGTCGTCAGGGACTGCTCCTCGGTGCCCACGGGGTCGAGGGGGCCCACGCCCGACAGACGCATGTCGGTCAAGAACGTGCTCTCGGGGATGATCCCCATCTCGGTCATCCCGATGACCAGAAGCAAGAGCGAGCTCAGGGTAGCCAGGGTGATGGCGCCGGCCCGAAACAGGATGATGGCGGCCAGGACGATCGTGAGCGAGAAGAAGAAGGTGAAGACGCTCGCGGTTCCGCCGGTGATGTAGACCAGCGCCGCGGCGAACAGGACGTCGCCGCACAGCTGAACGTACGCCAGGACCACGAGCTGGCGGCGGCCAGCGACGAACCTCAGCGCCGTGACGTAGAACAGGCTGAGCAGACAGACGATGGCGACGAGTCGATAGATCGTGACCTCGGTCGCGACCGATGCGCTCGACTGAATCCGCGCCTGCCACTCGATGAGCGCCGTGGCTCCGAGCAGGACAGTCGCCAGCGCGATGCGAATGACCGTGAGCATCCTGAGCCTGCGGCGCAGCTCCAGGAGGACAGGGGGCTCCATGGTCTTCGCTTGCTGGGGAGCTGCCGCCTCGTGTGACGGCTCTCGAACGCTAGGCAAAGGTGTCGCCCATCGCGAAGATCGGCATGTACATCGCGAGCATAACGGTGCCGATGATGCCACCGAGGACGACCATGATGATCGGCTCGATCATCGAGGTGAGGCCGTCGACGGCCGTATCGACCTCGTCATCATAGAAGTCTGCGATCTTACTTAACATAATGTCCATGGCGCCCGTGGACTCACCGACGCCGATCATCTGCACAACCATCTTCGGGAACACGCCCGCCTCGAGGAGCGGACCGGCGATGGATTTACCCTCTGAGATCTGGTCCTTCACGTAATAGACAGCGTCCTCAATCACGCGATTACCCGCGGTCTTGGCGACGATGTCCAGGGCGTCGAGGATCGGAACGCCTGAGGAGATCAGGGTTCCCAGGGTACGGGTGAACTTGGCGATCGACGCCTTCGTCACCAGGTCTCCCATCACGGGTAAGCGCAGCAAGACCCAGTCGATCGCGTACTCGCCCTTGTCCGTGCGTTTGATGAGAAAGAACACGATCATGACCACGCTGAAGATGCCGACGATCGACCAGAAGTTGTTCACCGCGTAATCGGAGAACGCCACGACGGTGACGGTCAGCGCAGGCAGGTCCTTACCCATGGATTTGAACATGCCCGCGAACTGCGGGATCACCTTCACCAGAAGGAACATGGTGATGATGCCCGACACGAAGATAACCGTGATCGGGTACTTCATGGCCGACTTGACCTTCGCCTTGAGCTTAGCCGCCTTCTCCATGTAGGCGCTCAAGCGGTTGAGGATGGTGTCGAGAATACCGCCCATCTCACCGGCGCTGATCAGGTTTGTGAAGAGGTTATCGAACACGGCCGGATGCTTGCCCAGCGCGCCCGCGAACGTCGAGCCGCTCTCGACCGACTGCTTCACCTGCAGGATGGTCATCTGGAAGAGCGGGTTGGGCTCCTGGCTGCCCAGGATCTCCAGGCACTTCACCAGGGGCAGGCCCGCGTCGATCATGGTCGCGAGCTGACGCGTAAAGACCACCATGGACTTGTTGGGCACCTTGGTGATGCCCGGGATGATGATCGCGCCGCCACCCTTCTTCCAGACCTTCTGGGGGGTGACTCCCATCTCACGAAGCTGATCTTCGCACGCCGCCTGAGAAGGCGCGTCGAGCACACCAGTGGCCATCTGCCCCTGGCGATCTGTTCCTTCGTATTCGAAAAGCACCCAGCTCACCTCCGCCGCGTAGCAGTCTACCGCATCCTCGCGTGCGCGGGAAATCTCAGCCAACCTGGACCGACCCGCCAAAGATCAACGGGAGGATCCCCCTCGACCTGAAGTCCGGGGATCAAACGGCGGCGAGAGCCTCCACTTCGCGAGGGTCAGCGCCGCTTCGGGACCGACGTCGCGCTCGGGTTGAACATCGCGTTGAGCTCCTCGATATCGTGGGAGTACTGGAACGCGGTCTCCCGGCTGATCGTGTGGCTCTGAACGAGCCCAAAGAGGCTTTGGTTCATGGTCAGCATGCCGTGACCCCCCTGACCCATTTGCATCTGCGAGTAGATCTGGTGGGTCTTCTCTTCCCGGATGAGGTTTCGCACCGCGGCGTTGGGCAACATCACCTCACAGGCCAGGGCGCGACCCTTGCCGTCGGAGCGAACCAGCAGCTGCTGGCTGATGACGGCCTCCAGCACGAAGGACAGCTGGGTGCGCACCATCTCCTGGTGCTTCGGCGGGAAGAAGTCCAGGACCCTGTGAATGGTCTGGATCGCGCTGTTCGTGTGGAGGGTCGCGAACGCGAGATGGCCGGTCTCGGCGATGCGAAGCGCCGCCTCCATGGTCTCATAGTCTCGGATCTCGCCGATCAGGACCACATCGGGATCCTGACGTAGGACGTACCGAAGAGCCTCCGAGAAGGTCGCCGTGTCCGTGCCGATCTCGCGCTGATTCACGATGGACTTCTTGTGCTGATGCACGAACTCGATGGGATCTTCGATGGTGATGATGTGGTGCCGGTGCCGCGAGTTGATGGCGTCGATGATGCTCGCGAGCGTGGTCGACTTTCCCGATCCGGTCGCGCCGGTGACCAGGACCAGGCCCTGGGCTTTGTCGACAAGTCCAGACACAGACTTTGGAAAACCGAGTCCAGCGAGAGGCCGGGTCTCAAAAGGGATCATGCGAAGGGCACCGGCCATCTGCCCTCGCTGACGAAAGAAGTTCGCGCGGAAGCGACTCGCGCCCTTCCACTGGAAGGAGAGATCAACCTCGTTGGTCTCCTCGAACTGCTTCTTCTGGCGCTCATTGAGCACGCTGTACGCGATGGACTCCACATCAGCGCCCGACAGGGGCGGGGTTCGCAAAGGAAACAGGGAACCGTTGATCCGGAGCTGCGGCGGAGACTCCGCCGTCAGGTGAAGATCACTGGCGCCCTGCTCCACCATGGTCTGGAGCAAGCGATGGACGTCCACTGTGGGCTTCGTCTTCTCAGCGCTCGCGCCAGAATCATGCATTGTCGGCACGGGTGGTGCGCAGGATCTCCGAGACCGTGGTGGTGCCGTCCATGAGCTTGTGAATCGCAGACTGTCGAAGGGTCTGCATACCAAGCGCGATCGCCTCCTTCTTGAGCTCCATCGCCGAATAACCCTGAAGCACGGCCTCTTTGATGCCGTCATTCATGGCCATCACCTCATAGAGAGCGACGCGACCCTTGAAGCCCGTTTCATTGCAGGTCTTGCATCCCTTGCCCATGGTCGGTTTGCAGTCAGCGATCTGCTCATCGGACATGCCGATGTCCTTCATGGTCTTCTCTTCAAGCTCAATGGGCTCTTTGCACTCGCCACAGATTCGACGAGCGAGACGCTGCGCGACGATCGCGTTCAGAGATGAGGTGACGAGGAACGGCTCGACGCCCATGTTCAACAGACGGTTGATGGTCGAAGGCGCGTCATTCGTGTGCAAGGTGGAGAGCACGAGGTGACCCGTGAGCGCCGCTTTAATCGCGATCTCGGCCGTCTCAAAGTCACGAATCTCGCCCACCATGATGATGTCCGGGTCCTGACGCAGAAACGAGCGAAGGGCCGCCGCGAAGTTCAAGCCGATCGAGTCACGCATCTGGCACTGATTGATGCCGGCCATGTTGAACTCAACCGGGTCCTCTGCGGTGGAGATGTTCTCCGTGACCTTGTTGAGATCCTGCAGCGCTGAGTAGAGCGTCGTGGTCTTTCCAGACCCCGTCGGTCCCGTCACCAACACCATGCCAAACGGCTGGTGAATGTTGGTAAGGAACGTCTCGAGCTGCGGCGTCTCGAAGCCGAGCTTGGTCATGTCGAGCTGAAGGTTCGACTTATCAAGAATTCGAAGAACGGACTTCTCGCCAAAGAGCGTGGGCAGGATGCTGACGCGGAAATCCACCTCCTTGTCCTTACCCATAACCAGCTTAATACGACCATCCTGAGGGAGCCTTCGCTCAGCGATGTCCAGCTCGCTCATAATCTTGATACGGCTTGTGATGGCGTTACGAAGGCGCATCGGCGGTCGCATGATCTCGTAGAGCACGCCATCGATGCGGTACCGAATTCGGAACTCCTTCTCGTAGGGCTCGATGTGGATATCGGAGGCCCCGCGCTTGATCGCGTCGACCAGCACGACGTTGCACAGACGGACGACGGGCGCCTCTCCGGCCTCGTCCTCGAGGTTGTCGAGATCGAGATCCGCGGCGCTCTCGCTCATGAAGTCGACCTCGTCGACATCCACGTCGTCGAAGATCTCCTCTCCTGAACTCCCGCCGTAGTACCGCTCGAGAGCCGACTCGATGGAGGCCTCGCTGGTGACCACCGCCTCGACGTCAAATCCCGTGAGGAACTTGATGTCGTCCATGGCGTAGATGTTCGAGGGATCGGTCATCGCCACGACAATGGTGGAGCCGTGTTTGTCGATCGGGATGATGCCGTGACGCTCCGCCACATCCTGGGGGATCATCTCAATGACGTCCTCTTCGACCTCCACCTCTTCGAGGTTGATCGAGGGCACGCCGTACTGACGGCTCAGAAACTCAACCAGCTGAGTCTCTTTGACGTAGCCGAGTCGCGCCAGGGCGCCGGTGAGACCAGCGCCACCCTTGGCGGCTTCAGCCTTCGCCTCTTCCAGCTCGTCCTCGCTGACCATGTCATTGCGGACCAGGACATCACCGAGGTTTCCCCCGCCCTGTCCTCCAGCACCATCTTCGTCTGCCATGACCCCTCCTGGAACCACCCGCGACAAGAGTCCGGGTCGAGCCGAGATCTTGATTCCCATGCGGCCAGGACCCAACTCCTGACGACACGGGGTATTGAAGCCGGGATCGTAGCCGCGCGCAGGATGGACTGTCAACTGACCGCAGGCTGGAGATGCACCGAGAAAAGCAGCGGCTTTTCAGTAGGTTGCACGGGTGACCCCCGAGACCAAGCGTGGAGTCTACGGGGAAGCGAGCACCTCAAGGGGCCATCGTTCGAGCCACGCTGCGAGATGATCACGAGCCCGTTCACCATAGGCGGCCTTCCGCTCACGCTTGCGGAGCTTCAGGCCCAGAGGCGGGAAGAGGCCAAAATGGATGTTGTGGGGCTGATAGTCTTTCCCACCGGGGCCGTGAACGTGGCTCATCATGGCGCCGAGCGCCGTCTCCGGTGGAGGTGACGCCAGAGAGGACCCCTGCAGCTCGGCGGCGAGATACAGGGACGTCAGGAGCCCGGAGGCGGTGGATTCGACGTAGCCCTCCACGCCGGTGATCTGACCCGCGAAGCGGATTCGGGGATCGGAGCGAAGGCGGTTGTTCGCGTCGAGGAGGCTCGGCGAGTGAATGAAGGTGTTTCGGTGAATGGAGCCCATCCGCAGGAAGCTGACGGACTCCAGCCCGGGCACCAAGCGGAACACTCGGAGCTGCTCCGGATACTTGAGCTTGGTCTGGAAGCCTACGAGGTTCCACGCCGTACCCGCGACGTTCTCCCGCCTGAGCTGAACGACGGCGTAGGGGTCCTTCCCTGTCCGAGGGTTAGGCAGGCCCACGGGCTTCATCGGTCCGTAACGCAGGGTGTCGACGCCCCGCTCGGCCATGATCTCGATCGGCAGACACCCCTCGAAGTAGCGCGGCTTCTCAAACTCTCGGAGCGGGACCCGCTCCGCGGCGCACAGGGCGTCATAGAAGACCTGGTACTGCTCCCGGTCCATGGGACAGTTCAGATAATCGTCTCCATCTCCCTTTCCATAGCGGGAGGCCGCGTACACGATCTCCCGATCGATGGACTCATCTTCGACGATGGGCGCGATGGAGTCGTAGAAGTACAGGGAGCTCTCCCCGGTGAGGGCGCCGATGCGCTCCGCGAGCCGATCGCTGGTCAGGGGTCCGGTGGCGACGATCACAGGGCCGTCGTCGGGCAGCTCGGTGGCCTCCCCCTCGACCAGGGTGATCCCCGGCTGCGCCCGTATGGTCTCCGTCACAAGGGCAGCGAATCGATCCCGGTCCACGGCGAGGGCGTCGCCGGCGGGCACCCGGCACTGGGTCGCGGCCCATAGGATCAAGGAGCCGGCGGCGGCCATCTCCTCTTTCAGAAGACCGACCGCGTTCATGGTGTTCGAAGAACGAAAGCTGTTCGAGCACACCAGCTCAGCGAGCTGATCCGAGTTCTGAGCCGGGGTCCTTCGCTCGGGCTTCTGCTCCAGCAGGCGCACGGGGATGCCTCGCCTGGACAATTGCCAGGCGGCCTCGCAGCCGGCCAGGCCGGCGCCGATGATCGACACCGGCCGCGAGAGACTCATGGGGTCGCTGCCGCGCCCAGGCCCAGCTCAGCCTCGGTCATCTCAGCTTTGCACGACGGACAGATCAACAGCACCCGTCGCTCATCCCGCCCGCGAACCTTACGGTCGACATGGGGGTGCCCGCAGCTGGGGCAAGCCACAGGAATCGGCTGATCCCACTGCGCGTAGTCACACTTCGGGTACTGGTCACAGGCGTAGAAGATCTTACCGCGGCGCGACTGCTTCTCGATGATCGCTCCCGAGTCACACTGGGCACAGCCCACGCCGGTCTTCACGGGCTCCGTGTGCTTGCAGGTCGGGTAGTTGGTGCACCCGACAAAGCGACCGAAGCGGCCAGCCTTGTAGATCAGTTCTCCGTCATCACAGGCGGAACAGTCGCTGCCGACTCGCTCCTCCTCTCGGATCTTCACGGAGCCATCGTCCTGTCGATCGTACTCGCTGGTGAACGTGCACTCCGGGTACTGCTTGCAGGCCAGGAACGAGCCGTTCTTTCCGAACTTGATCACGAGCCTGGTCTCGGAGCAGCGGGGACAATCGAGGTCCGTAGGCTTCTCCTCGCGCTTCACGTCGCGCATCTCGGACTCGGCCGTCTTCAGCGTCGCGCTGAAGTCGGTCCAGAAAGTGCCGAGCAGATCTCGCCAGTTCTCACGCCCGTCCTCCACGGCGTCGAGGCGATCCTCCATCCGCGCGGTAAAGCCCACGTCGAACAGCTGCGGGAAAGACTCCACGAGCAGATCCGTGACGACGAGTCCCAGCTCGCTTGGATGGAATCGTGAGTCTTTCTTCTCGGCGTAGGTCTTGTCCTGAATGGTCGAGATGATGGAGGCGTAGGTCGATGGCCGGCCGATGCCCTGCTCCTCAAGCTCCTTGACGAGGGTCGCCTCGGTGAAGCGCGCCGGGGGCTTCGTGAAGTGCTGCGTCGCCTCAATGTTCAACGCCTTGAGCTCCTGACCCGCCACCAGCTTCGGCAGCGTCGCGTCGCTCTCCTCGGTCTCATCGATCCCCTTGGCCGCTCGAAAGACCGCCTGGTGGCCGGCGAAGATCAACACCGAGCCGGTGGAGCGCAGGGTGTAGCCCCCTGGAGCCGCGATATCGACGCGGGTCTGAGCGTAGCGGGCGGGCGTCATCTGGCAGGCCACAAAACGGTTCCAGATCAGTCGGTAGAGCTTCAGCTCCTCGGGCTTGAGGAAGGAGGCGACCTTCTCCGGCGGGTGAGCCAGAGACGTCGGGCGGATGGCCTCGTGAGCGTCCTGGGCTCGACCCTTCGTCTTGTACACGTTGGGCTTGGCGGGAAGGTACTCGGGACCGAAGGTCTCCTGAATGAAGGAGCGGACCCCGTTGATCGCGTCTCCAGAGATTCGGGTCGAGTCGGTTCGCATGTAGGTGATCAGACCCAGCGCACCCTCGCTGCCGAGCTCAACGCCCTCGTACAGACGCTGGGCGATCGACATGGTCCGCTTGGCGGTGAACCGGAAGGCCTTGCTGGCCTCCTGCTGGAGCCGGCTGGTCGTGAACGGAGCTCCTGGAGACTTCTTGCTCTCCCGCTCCTGAACCTCTTTGACCGAGAACGGACCGTTCTTGATGGTGTCGAGGATGCCGTTGGCGTCGTCGGCGTTCTTCGGCTCGACGCGCTCGCCGTTGAGCTGATGCAGCTTACCCTTGAACTCGGGCTTCTCTCCGCTGTCGAAGATGCCCTCGATTCGCCAGTACTCCTCGGGGACAAACGCGATCACCTCGCGCTCACGCTCAACGATGATGCGGACCGCCACGGACTGAACGCGGCCCGCAGAGAGGCCACGACGGACCTTCTGCCAGAGCAGCGGGCTGATTCGGTAGCCCACGAGTCGATCGAGGATTCGTCGAGCCTGCTGGCTGTTGAAACGGTTCTGATTCAGGGTCAGGGGCGAATCCAGGGCCTTGCGAATCGCCGAAGCGGTGATCTCATTAAAGAGCACCCGCTTAATCTTCTCATCGGGAAGCTGGAGCTCGCTGGCGATATGCCAGGCGATCGCCTCTCCTTCGCGATCCGGGTCAGGGGCCAGGTAGACCATGTCGGCCGTCTTGGCCGCCGCGCGAATCTCCTGAAGCACCTTGCCCTTGCCTCGAATGGTCTCGTACTTCGGCTTGAAACCGTCGTCGACGTCCACGCCGATATCACCCTTAGGCAGGTCCTTCACGTGACCAACGCTGGCCTTCACATCGAAGTCCTTGCCCAGGTACTTCTTGATCGTGCGGGCTTTCGCCGGACTCTCCACCACCACCAGTGCCTTTTGGGCCATCTCTGATTCCTGATCCCTATATAGGGTGTCTGGGTTCTTGTGTGCGGCGCGGGATGCGGAACACCCGGTCTAACGCAAGCGGTAGGAGCCCTGTCGCTCCGTGACGACTCCGGCGATCTCAAGCTCAACCAGGAGCGCCGTCACCACTTGTATAGGGAGCCTCGTTAGCCGCGAAAACCCGGCAAGGTCAAGCATCTGATGTTCAATTAGGACCTCAAGCATGACCTCCCCTTCGGGGGTACCTGTAACCGAGTCCACGAATTTTTCACCAACGGGCTCTTCGAACGGAGCGTCCATGAGGCGGTTTGTGATCGGCCATTCCTGACCGCCTGTCTTGCCCAGTGCGCGACGAAGGGAGCGCCCCCCCGTCATGGGCAGCGCTCCTCGAGCCAGCAGGCCATGGGGTCCTTGAGAGAGCGACTGTCCGACCGGCCCCGGCACCGCGAGGACGGGGCGACCCAAGCTCAAGGCCACCCGAGCCGTGGTGTGAGCTCCGCTTCGCGCCCGGGACCGAGCGACGATCACCGCCGCGCTGAGCTCTGCTATCAGATGATTGCGCTCGAGAAAGCGATGGGGGCGCGGGGGCGTGCCGGGCGCGTAGGCCGTGACGAGCGCGCCTCCCGCGGACACGATGTCCTCGAAAAGAGCGCTGTGGGCCGCCGGGTACGGGCGGTCGAGACCTCCCGCAAGCACGACAGCCGTGTGACCGCCCGAGCGCAGGGCCTCCAGATGAGCCGCCCGATCACAGCCCTCGGCGCCGCCGCTGATGACCGAGTGGCCCAGGGCGCCGGCCTCCCGAGCGCTCCACGCCGCGACCTGCAAGCCGTAAGGATCCGAGGCTCGGGCGCCCACAACCGCGACCCCTGGAGCACCCGGAGGGACGCCGCGTATCCAAAGCGGCCCGCGATCGGCGAGCCACGGGGGATTCCAGCGGCGAGCGTCATCCATCCGAATCTTCATGAACACCTCCCTTTATAAGGGAGAGAGGGACGGTCGAGTTCGTTGCGACGGATCGAACCCAACCCAGCCAGTCCTAAGGATGGGGTCAACGGCTCTTGACCCTGCCGAAGGTAGCCACTATTCAAAACTCCCTTCTTTGCGCAGTGGACGCTTTTCCACCAATGGAGTGATGCTCATGACGTCTCCCATCCGTAAGGTCGCGGTTCTCGGTTCAGGAGTGATGGGCTCCGGCATCGCCGCTCATCTCGCCTCGTGCGGAATCCAGACCCTGCTCCTCGACATCGTGCCGCCCGGGCTGGACGCCGACGCGCCGCTCGCCGACCGAAACAGCTTCGCGGCCAAGGGGCTCGCGGCCGCGCTGAAGTCCAAGCCCAACGTCTTCGTCGACACCTCAGCTGCGTCCCTGATCGCCGTCGGTAACCTCACCGACGACCTGGAGCAGATCAGCTCCTGTGACTGGGTGATCGAGGTCGTCAAAGAGGACCTGAGCATCAAGCGTGACCTCCTCGAGCGCGTCGAGGGGCACTGGACCCCGGGCACGCTGGTCACGACAAACACGAGCGGCCTTTCCATCGAAGCCATGCTCGAGGGGCGGAGCGAGGCCTTCTCAGAGCACTTCTTCGGGACCCACTTCTTCAACCCGGTGCGCTACATGCACCTCCTCGAGTTGATCCCCGGTCCGAGCACCCGCGGCGCGTTCATCGAGCAGATCGCTCGGTTCTCCAGCGAGGTCCTGGGCAAAGGCGTGGTCTACGCGAAGGACACGCCGAACTTCATCGCCAACCGAATCGGCGTCTACTCCATGATGGCCACGCTGCACGCCATGCTGGAGCTCGACTATACGCCCGAAGAGGTCGACGCGATCGTCGGAACACCGATGGGTCGGCCGAAGTCGGCCGCCTTCCGGACCATGGACATCGTCGGGATCGACACCTTCGTCCACGTGGCCCAGAACTGCTACGACGCCCTCCCGAATGACCCGGAGCGCCACCTGTTTGAGGTGCCTGGATTCCTGCGCGCCATGGTCGAAAAGGGCCTCCTGGGGCAGAAGAGCAAGGCGGGCGTGTACAAGAAGGTCGGTAAGGAGATCTCAACGCTCGACTTTACGACCCTGGAGTATCGCGAGAAGCGACGCCCCGATCTGCCCGTCCTCAAGGAGCTCAAGCGGATCGAGGATCCAGGAAAGCGCCTCGCTGCGCTCCTGAAAGACGAGGGGCGAGCCGGCTCCTTCGCGTGGCACGTCCTCAAAGGGATGCTGGCCTACGCGGCGAACATCGCGACGGACATCGCCGACGACGTCGCCAACATCGATCGAGGCATGCGCTGGGGATTCAACTGGGATCTGGGTCCCTTCGAGACCTGGCAGGCGCTGGGCGTCGAGGAGACCGCGGCGCGACTGCGGGCGGACGGCGTCGAGCTGCCCGCCTGGATCGATGACGCCATCGAGGCGGGCGGATTCTACGGGGAGCGCGATGGCGCACCGTGGTGCTGGGCGCCGGGCGGCGGCGTCATCGACGAGCCCGCGATCCCGGGTCTGCTCTCCCTGGACCGCACCAAGAGCGCTCAGGGTGTCGTGGAGCGCAACCGAGGCGCCTCCCTGATCGACCTGGGTGACGGCATCGCGTGCCTGGAGTTCCACACAAAGATGAACACGGTGGACGACGACCTCGTCCAGATGATGAACACCGCCGCGGACATCGTAGAGCGTGACTTCGACGGTCTGGTCCTCGCGAACGAGGCGCCCAACTTCTCGGCGGGCGCCAACCTGATGATGGTCGTGATGTACGCCAACCAGGGGAAGTTCGACGACATCGAGAACATGGTGAAGGCCTTTCAAGACGCCAACCAGCGCATGACCTATCTGGCAAAGCCGGTGGTCGCCGCTCCCCATGGCCTCACCCTCGGCGGAGGCTGTGAGATGGCCCTCGCGGCCGACTGCATGATGGTCGACAAGGAGACCTACATGGGCCTCGTAGAGGTCGGTGTAGGTCTGATCCCGGGAGGCGTCGGCACCCTGAATCTCCTCAAGCGCGCCTTTCGTGGTGTGCCGGCGAAGGGCGGCTTCGACCGCTTCGCCCTGGTTCAGCGGGTGTTTGAGACCATCGCCATGGCGAAGGTCGCGACCGGAGGCGGTGAGGTCTTCTCTCTGGGCTTCGGCTCCCACACAGACGAGATCGTCATGAACCGTGATCGGCGCGTCCGAGACGCGAAGCTCAGAGCTCGCTACATGGCCGATCGAGGCTACACGGCGCCGCGACCGGCGGAGAACCTGGTCCTCCCCGGCGCGACCGGATCGGCCACCCTGGACTTTGGCGTCTACGGCATGGCCCAGGGCGGGTTCGTCTCTGAGCACGACCAGCTGATCGCCTCCAAGCTCGCCAACGTCCTGTGCGGCGGCCAGACCAACGGGCGAAGCCCAGTGAGCGAGGAGCACGTCCTCGACCTGGAGCGCGAGGCCTTCATGAGCCTCGTCGGTGAGCCCAAGACGATCGAGCGCATGCAGTACATGCTCATGAACAACAAGCCGCTCCGAAACTAGAGGGGATGAAGATGAGAGAAGCAGTCATCGCCAGCGCCGTGCGCACGCCCGCCGGCCGCGCCATCAAGGGCAGCTACCGCGACACCCGACCCGAAGATCTTGCGGCCGTAGCGGTCCGCGAAGCCATGGCGCGCGTTCCGGGCCTGAGCGGCTCTGAGATCGACGACGTGATCCTGGGCTGCGCCATGCCTGAGGGTCAGCAGGGGCTCAACATCGCCCGGACGGTAGGGCTCCTGGCGGGCCTCCCGGTCGAGGTTCCCGGGCAGACGGTCAACCGGTTCTGCTCGAGCGGACTCCAAACCATCGCCAGCGCGGCCGAGCGCATCATGGCCGGCTTCGCCGACGCCATCGTCGCGGGCGGCGTTGAGTCCATGAGCGCCGTTCCCATGGGCGGACACACGCCGCGACCGCACCCACAGACCGTGGCGGAGAACCCCGCGCTTTTCATGCCCATGGGCATCACCGCGGAGGTCGTGGCGGAGCGCTACGAGGTGAGCCGCGAGGACCAGGACGCCTTCGCTCTTTCGAGCCATCAGAAGGCTACGGACGCCATCTCGAGCGGCCGCTTCTCCGATGAGCTCGTCGCCTTTGGAGGGCTCGAGGTGGACGAGGGCCCCCGCGCGGACACGACCCTGGAGCGGCTCGCCAAGCTGCGCCCTGTCTTCAAGATGGGTGGAACGGTCACCGCAGGCAACAGCTCTCAGATGAGCGACGGAGCCGCCGCGGCCGTGGTGCTCAGCCGAGAGAAGGCCGAGGCCCTGGGCGTGGAGATCCTGGCCGTGATGCGCGGCTTCGCTGTCGCGGGCGTCAACCCGGACGAGATGGGGATCGGCCCTGTCGCCGCGGTGCCCAAGCTCCTCGAGCAGACCGGCGTCGCCATCGAGGACATCGATCTCTTCGAGCTCAACGAGGCCTTCGCCTCTCAATCGCTCTACTGCATGCGAAAGCTCGGCGTCGATCCGGCCCGCGTGAACGTCAACGGCGGCGCCATCGCCCTGGGACACCCTCTGGGCTGCACCGGGACGAAGCTCACGGCGACGCTCCTGCACGAGATGAAGCGTCGAGACGCCCGCTACGGGATCGTGACCATGTGCATCGGCGGCGGAATGGGCGCAGCGGGGCTGTTTGAGCGCACCCCGTAGGCGTCCTCAGTAGGCGCCCGTGATGCGCAGATAGACCCCGCCGTCCGACACGTCATCGAGGGTCGGCTCCAAGGTGCGCGGGATGGCGCTGAAGTCGTAACCCAGGGCCACACGCATGTGCCTCAGGTACGGGCTCTTGCTCGCCAGGTGCCGCCCGGGCGCGTAGGCGATCTCGGCCAGGTAGCCGTGATGCATGGCGTCGTCTCCGGACAGCATGGCCAGGAGGCGGTACTCGAGAGAGAGATCGAGGTAGTGGAGCATTCGATAGCCGAGCCTGTGGATCGACAGGAGGTCCTGAGCGCGGCTGGTCAGGGTCTCAGAGTCTGAGCTCTCCCCGACCGGCGAGAGCCACTTTCGATACCGGTAGACCGCGTGCTCCGTGAGCTCAAGCCCCCTCGGGAGCTCGATGATCGCCCCGACACCGAGGAGGTCGACGCTCTCCTTCTGGTCATGGGTCGCCGTGCCCTCTAGGCGCTCGACACCATCGGCGAAGGCGTAGCGACGCTGGTAGCGGCTCAGGCGGCCGGTGATCGTGAGCCAATCCGCCAGGCGCGGACGATGAATCCCCGCCAGAGTCAGCTCAAGACCCTCCCGCAGGACGTCGCGCGTCGCGAGGTTCTGGGTCAGATCGAAGTTGGCCATGAGCATGATGTTCGTGTCGCGCGAGAGGTTGAACGTGAGGCCGTTCAGGGCCACCGCCTGGACGGTCGTCGCCATGTCTTCGTCGGTCTCAATGGGCTCTTGATCCAACCGGAGCTCGTAGCGGCTGCCAAACTTCAGCCAGCTGATCGGCAGGATCTCCAGGCCGCCCGCGATCACGTCGCGCGAGCCGTCGCCCTGCAGTCCGCCGAAGGTCTGACTTCGCTCATAGGAGCCGGCCAGGGCCACTCCGTCAGCCACATGAACCTTCTTGGAGAGACCGAGAACCGCGCGGTTGGTTCGACCGTTCACGCCATCATCGAGACGGTACTCGGAGTAGGAGCGCGCGCCGTTGGCCTGGCGCGTCTCTGCGCCGAGGACCGTAGAGGTGCCCATGGCACCCGAACCCGAACCGAGCTGCTGACCCACGTAGAGGTCGCTCTCCTCATCGAGCTTGGTCCGCACGCTGAACATGGTGGCGTTGTCCCCATCCCAGCGGACCGCCTCGGTCAGACCAACGCCGACGTCCTTGCTGGCCTGGTACGCGACGCCCACGCGTGTGGTGAGGCGGGGCATGGCTCCCTCACCCCAGATCACGTCATCTCCCCCGAGGATCAGCTGCTGACCCAGCGTGGCTTTCAGGTCATCGCGCAGGCGCCAGGTTCCACCCAGGCCCAAGCCCTGGGTGTCGATGGTCTTCCCGTCAGCGGAGTCGCGGTGCTGACCTATGGCGACCTGGGTCTGAAGATCGAAACGCCCCATGGAGCGCGCATAGGTGCCGGTCGTTAGACTCCTCGTGTGCTGACGCAGCCCGTCCTCGAAGTCGTTGGGATCGTCGGGCGTGAGCGCCGTCTGATAATCAAACCTCAGGGCGATGGCGTCCTTCTTGGTCGGGTTCCAGCGGAGCAGGCCACCGGCCTTCTCGGTTCCCTGGTCCTGGATCTGACCCAGCGCGTTGAACTCAGGCTGGCGAACCTGCCACCAGGACCGAAGCTTGAGATCGAGGTCATCGCGACCGGCGCTCTTACCGATGTCGCTCACCAGCTCGACGTTGAAGGCCATTCCCTCAGGACGGCGGGGCGTGATCCCGTTGGGATCGAGGGGCTCATGAGCGAGCTTCTCGTACCTCAGGCCGCCATCGTTGGAGCGATAGCTTGTGCCGTCGTATCCCGACGAGCCCGCGACCTCAGCCCGGATCATCGTGCCGTCGACCACCTTCGCCTCGATGCCGCCTCCATAGAGTTGGTAGGCCCCATCCCCAGCGTGGGTCTCGGTCACAAAGCCGCCGGTCACCGTGACCCGATCCGTGATCTTCTGGCGGACCTCGACGGCTCCGGCCAGCGCCCGATCCTTATCCAGCTCTGTGCTCTCATAATCGACGACGATCCACACCTCATGTCCGCCGTGCACCTGGGCACCAACGGTAGACAAGGGCTGCAACATCACGAGGTTATCGGATGACAAGACGGTCGAAGAGAGGGGCGCGGAGAGGGTGATACGACCCGATCGGTAGTCGATGCGGTAGTCCTCATCTCGCTTGAGCGCTCGCCGCTCAAGTTCAAGACGTGAGTCCCGCTCACGACGGACGATCTGCACACGCTCGCTGCCCTGCAGCACATCCTGCCTGGAGAGATAGTAGAGGCTTCCACCGGTCGCCCGGAGCTCGTCGTGACCCCGCTTCAGACGAGAGGTGTCCTCGCTGACGAAGCCCTTGAGTTGGGTGTCGTAGCCCGGCGCGAAGGCGTGGTCGAGCTCGAGGAGCGCCCCGTAGAGCGCGCGGTTGTAGCGAACCAGGCCCAGCCCCTTGAGGTCGGGTCGCACGTTGCCCACGGTCAGCTTCGATCGGTCCGCACGCACCAGGACGTAGAGGGGGCCGCGCGACTGAATATGATCATCTTGTGCCTCATCGGCGAAGACGGCGTAGTCCCTGGACGGGTCGACGAGCTGGGCGTGAAAAGGCTGGAACTCGGGGTTCTTACCCGTGTCGAGGTGGGCGAGGACGAAGAGCTCTTCGGCGAGCTTCGTGCCTCGAATCCTTCCCTTGAAGGTCACCGCGGCACGACCTCCGACCGTCATGGAGTCTCCGACCTTCCAGCTCGTGTTCGCCTTGGCGTCATCAAGGAGGTGGCCACCCAGAAGCTGTCCAGCGCCGTCCACGAGGGCCATGAGGAAGAACGACTCTTCGGTCACGGTGTAGCTTCGGGTGACGCGCGCCACGAATCCCAGGGCGTCCGTAGAGACGATCTCCAAGGCGCTCTCGCCCACGGGCATCGGGATCCGCTGAGCGAACCGACCCGCGCTGTCGAGCACCACAGGGACGCCGTTGGCCGTCACCGTGTTTCGGGGGTGCGAGGTGCCGCTGAGGTAGAGCCACGGAGACTGCAGAGGCTCAGAGGAGGGCGGCAAGAGCAGCTCGATCTGTCCGGCCGTGTCACGCTTGTTCTCCTCACCGCCCGGGATCATGGGATCGCCGAGCGCCCGTCGCAGGGCGTCTCCGCCAAAAGCCCTCAAGGGGTCCTCAGCGGGGAGGGTCGTCGTCCCCGTGAGCTCCTTGAGGTCTACGGCGCGCTCCCAGGAGACGCCAGAGGCGTTGACCATGCGAAGGGAGACAATGCCGCTACCAGGCCTCGGAGTCGTGCCCAGGAAGTGTCCTTCGCTGTGGACCTTGATCTTGTTGCCCTGCAGCCAAATCCCCGCGGGCTCGATAGGCGTCGAGAGCGTCACATCGGGAGCGCGCTCTGTCGGCGTGAGCAGGGTGATCTCCAAGCGACGATTGAAGGTCCTGTTTCGCTCGCTGATGTTGGGCAGCAGCGGCCGCACGCCTCCGTATCCCAGAGTGTCGATCCGCTCTCGCTCGATCTGCAGCTGGGTCACCAGCGCCTCGGCGGTCAAGAAGGCCCCTCGCCGCGAGCGCGAGAGCGCCATGTCGGGCTCCATGCTGTCGTCGGTGTGAACCTCGATGAGCAGCCGAGACTCAGGGTTCTCCTCCACGAGCGTCTTCAACTCTCCCAGGCTCTGACCGAGGAGCCGCGTCGGGTTCATCTCCTCGTCAAACAGGATCCCTCGTATGACCAGGCGCTCCACGACGCCTCCGCCCTGCCCATAATCCACCCCAAAGGTGATCGGGCGAGCGCGCGAAACCGCCCCGTGACCATCGGTGATCGTCAGGATCGCCCGGTACATCTGCCCCTGATCGAGGACGCTGAAGACCTGGCTCGGATCGGTGCCATCCCACGACAGGCTGTCGGGAGGCTCGCCGCTCCCGAAGAACGAGCGGACCGTGCGCTCGATCCGCTCACCGACGTGAGCGATATCGATCCGCCACGTCGCGCCCTTCGCCGGTTCGCCACCGGTGGAGATGATCTCGGGCTTGAAGACAATGGGCTTCTTCAGCGGTCCGGGATGCCAGGAGAGGTTGTGGCCCCCCTTGACCTTGGTGCGGCCTGGAAAGTCGACCTCAAGGCCCGCGATGTTCACGGGCAGCGAATGACTATCGACCGTGACCTGGGCGGGGGTCGTCTGCCCCGCAAGCAGCACTGTGGAGGCGAGCGCCTGGGTCGAGGCGATGGCCGGGGTATCGACGCCCTGAGTCGGCGCGTCGATCACATCGGGTGTGACCCGCTCGATCGAGCATGAGACGCCAAAGTCGACCCGAAAGATCATCCCGGGCGTCGTCCGCAGGTGACGCGTCAGACCTCCCGCGGGGATCTTCGCTCCCGCGACCGTGGTCGCATCAATCTTGATCAGCCGCTGTCCTGCCGTCAGACGACGGAGATGGAAGCGACCGTCACGATCGGTCCGCGAGAAATCGCCGGTGTCTGCGCGAACGTCGACACCGCCGAGACCCAGCTCGCCGTCCTGGCGCTTTCCATCGCCGTTGGTGTCACAGAACAGAGAGCCGAGGACCAGGCTGGTACCAAACTCGGGCTCATCGTAGAGCTCGGTCGCTCCAGCGGCCATGGCGACGCCCGAGAAGGCGACCAGGATCGGCACAAGGAGAGCTAGAATAAGAGGACGATTGTTCATGGGCTCCAGGCAGGCACCAGCGGGAGAGAGGCCATGCTAACCCGGGTCTTGGAGACCGTCCATTGACCGAGCTACGCTCGGCGGGGATCGATGAGACCCACCCGGCTGAGAGGGCTCAGTTCGGGTTGTACAGGGTAATCGCGTGCTCCGAGCTCGTCTGATCGATCGCCGCGCTTCCGCCGTATCCGCCGAGCAACACCGCCGTGCCGCGATCGCTGAGCACCGCGTGGTGTCCAAATCGGGGGAAGGGCATCGTCGGGACGATCGGGCAGGTCTCTCCGGGAGCGCATAGGGTCGAAGAGTAGGCCAGATCGATCGTCGGCTTCGCGACCACCTGGGGCTCGCTTGAGGTGCAGCCACCGTCCACCTCGATCCCACCCTGCTGAGCGCAGAGGTCGGGATCGACCGCGGCGATCTGCCCGTTGGCATACTGACAGCAGACCCATTGGGTCTCGATCTTGTAGTACTCGTGGATGATCTCGATGGAGTCGAGCACCTCATCGCCGACGCCCACGCCGCCGCTCGTGAACACGGATCCATCATCGAGGACCACCGTCGAGTGCGCTCCGCGCGGGACGCGCAGCGGGATCGGGTCCGAGCGGAAGGTGTTCGTGGCGAGGTCATAGACATCCACGGCGCTCGTCGGATTCTTATGGGCGACGTCCGTGTAGCCACCGATCAGGTACAGCCAGTTGTACTTGGTCTGCCCCGACGCTGCGTCCACGCTGACGACGTGCGCCGCCGTGTGCCGGGTCCGCCCGAGCCCATTGGTCATGGCGTAGGGATCCAGGTTCACGATCTGGCCATCATTGAGGTTGATGATGAAGCTCGACGCGTGGGTGTTTGTGTCCGATTCGCCGCCTGAGACCATGACGACGGGGAGGGCTAGACCGGGGATGTCCATCAGGGTGGCCGTGTGGAATCGGCGTGGCCCGTCGGGCAGGTTCCCCCATCCGATGGTCCCCTGGTAGGGCTCCCAGAGCTCGTAGGTGCCTGTCCCGTCCACATCACCACCCACGATGAGGATCGTGAAGGTATCCTCATCGACCAGGGTCGCCGTGTGACCATATCGGGGCTTGGAGATGTTGTTGGCCAGGGCGCCGGTCTCGCGAGCGG
The DNA here is from genome assembly GCA_937897815.1 of uncultured Pseudomonadota bacterium. Lineage (GTDB taxonomy): Bacteria > Myxococcota_A > UBA9042 > PHBI01 > CALCNF01 > CALCNF01. The sequence continues at coordinate 30,356 of CALCNF010000177.1, forward strand.
GATCGGGCTCATAGACCTCGACCGTCTCCAGAGGCTGGCAGCAAGAGCGCACCGGTCCGTTCAGATCGTTCACGATCGCCGTGCCATATCCGCCTGTGAAGATGACCTGACCCGTGCGCAGGGCCGTCGCCGTGTGCCAGGCCCGCTCCAGATCGAGGTTCTTATCGACCAGGGGGATCTGGCGGGAGTTGCTCACCTCGTCGATCACCTCGACGCTCGCCAGATAGGTGGGGTCGGCGAGACTCGTGGACTCCATCCCGGAGATCGAGTTCAGAGGAATCGTCCGACCTCCAGCGACGACGATCTCGCCATTCGGCGTGGTGGTCGTCGTGTGCCCGATTCGTCCTACGTCCAACACCTGAGCCGTTCCGGTGACCGAGCTCGTGAGGGAGAAGAAGCTGTTGATCCGGGCCAAGAGAACCGAGAGCGTCTGGGTAGGCGAGCCGTCGACCACGGACGCACGCACGCTCGCGCCGCGGCTCACAAGATAGCCCGGCTGACCATCTGGTCCTGCCGCCCAGCCCTCGACGACGACCCGACGCTTGGAGTCCCCGCTCGTGAAGGGCACGGCGTCGACCTCCGCGGAGCTCCCTGGTGTGTAGGGGACCACCTTCGTGGGCGTCACGTTCAGGTCATCGCCCTCCACCGAGATCGCCACAAAGGCCACTCCAAGGAAGGGATCAGGGGCGTCCGCGGGCCCATAGACCTGCGTCGCCAGCCCGAGCGACATGGCATCATCATCGCAGCCAGCCAGGAGCCCTAGGGCGCCCAGGACCAGCACACACAGCGATCGTCTCAGTCCGTTCATCGCTGTCTCCCTACCACGACGCCGAGGCTCGGAAGCCCTCAGCCGGCTCATCACCCGTGAGCAGGAGCGTGCCACCGATCACGGCCACCACCGCGCCCGTGCCAGCCCAGACCCACCACTTCTTGTACCAGACGCCAGCGGCGTCATAAGGCTCAACCACGTTATCCGGATCATTCATCCATTCCAGCGCGCCCGATCCGCTAGCCGGAGGGGGCGTCGCCTCAGCGACGCGCGACGCCTCACGCCGCTCGCGCTCCGCGCGGCGCTCTTCTTCACGGCGATCGGCAGCGCGACGGTCTCGTGCTCGGTCGGCGCGAGCCTGCTCAGCCTGCCGGCGAGCATCGGCGAGACGCGCGGCCTCCTCACGAGCCCGACGCTCCAGCTCTGCGAGGCGCGCGACCTCATCATCCTCCCCGGCTCGGGCGGCGCGACGGCGCTCCTCCTTCAGACGGCGGGCCTCGTTCTGACGATAACGCTCACGAGCCTCGCGGTCCTCCTTGGCTCGCCGAGCCTCCTCCGCCAGACGACGGTCCCGCTCGCGGTTCTCAGCGGCCGTGCGAGTTGAACGCGCTTCGCGTTCCAGGCGCTCGGCCTCCAGGCGCGCGTTGCGCTTGCGAATGCGTTCCTGCTTGGCAGCCTCAGCGGCAGCCAGCTTGGCGTTGCGCTTCCGAAGGCGCTCCTGCTTGGCCGCCTCAGCGACAGCCAGCTTGGCGTTGCGCTTCCGAATCCGCTCTTGCTTGGCAGCCTCAGCGGCGGCCTCTTTGGCCTGCCTTCGTGCCTCGCGTTCCGCGCGCTGGGCCTCGAGAATCTTCCGCTTCTCTCGCTCCTTGGCGGCCCGCTCCGCCTCGCGAGCCTCGCGGATGATCTGCAGCTCCAGGCGGCGCTTCTCCTCTTCCTTGGCTTTCTGCTCAGCGGCCCTGCGTCGCGCCTCGATGTTCACATAGATGTCGCTCGGCCCGGTGAGCTTCCGGCTGACGGGGAAGGCTGCGAGGCCCGAGAGGACCTGCCCCTCCAGATTCAGAAGGTTCACCTGCATGTCGCTGAGCTCCGGATCGAGGCTGATCCAGTCAAGCTCGGCGATCCGGTTGCGCTCACGCTCCCAGATGAAGGTAGCCATCTCGTAGCGGTTCTTGTTCTTCCGGGCGTAGCCCATGACGATGTTTTCAATATTGTAGAAGCGAGAGACCTGGGCGGCGATTCGCAAGAAGCGCGTCCCAAACTTGCCCTGCTGAAGAAGCGTCACGAGGGGCTCGGGCGAGCGAAACTTCGGCGCCGCGTCCTTCTGCACCTTCAGGGGCTTGAGCTTCCCCTTCACCACGTGACCCTTCCCGCTCATGGAGATGGACTTGGCGTAGGACTGGTGTCCGTCGAGGACCATACGGACCACGTGAACGCCGCGAACCATGTTCCGCGCTTGGAACGGAGTCTCGCCCGCTCGGATACCGTCAATGAACACCTCGGCACCCGGAGGCGTGCTCTCGATTCGCACGCTGGTCAGGGCCGACGAGGTCTGCAGACGCTGGAGCTTCGAGAGGATCTCAAGGGCCTCCTTGGGCACCTTTCGCTTGTCGAGGATCAAGTCCGGGCGGAACGAGAGGACGCGCTTGAGAGCCCGCTCTCCCTCAAAGGCCTGCCCAGCATAGAAGTAGGCGAGCGCGACCCCCAGGGCGCCATCAATGTACTTGTTGAAGTCCACCAACACATCGAAGCGTGACTCATACAGCTTCATGGACTTCTTAAAGGTGGCGGCCGCCTTGTAGAACTTGCCCTTGCCCATCAGCTCCTTGGCGTCCCAGAGCAGGTTGTCGGCCTTCTTCAAGCGGGCATCTTCGACCGGGATCTCGACCTTCTCTTCGACCACTGGGACCTCGAGGGTCTCCAGGGTGTAGAACTCAGCCTGGCCGCTGATGTCGAGCAGCTGCTTGAGGTAACGGTCCACTCGGCCGGGTACCACCTCGCTGACACCCTCCTGGCTCTGTGTGGGGAGGATCAAGATGCGCGGCTTGGCGTTCGCTTCTTCACCGCTGCCCTGAGCCCGTACGTCATGGGCGAGCATCAAGCCGCAGACGAGGGCGAGCACGAACGGGGTCGTGCGCGGGGAGGAGACGAGTTCGTTCATCATATTGGGCATTGCGTGGTTCTGGGCTAGGATTCGGGAAGAGGGGGTGCGCCGCTGCGCGTCGTGCTTTGGCTCATCACCCGTGGATCGATTGGGCATCTCGTGCCCGAGTCGCTTGGTTTGGACCGCCCCAGAGGGGCGCACCTTAATGGTGTTGCCCTGGATGAGTCAACGCATTGAACGAGCCCAACCCTGGATCGGATGAGCCAGCGACCGCGCCCGAGATTCGGCGCAGCCTGATCGCGCTCTTCGTCGGGACCGGGCTCATCGGGCTCATTACGCTTTTTGTCCCTGCGCTCCAGGGCCTCCAGCAGGGGCTCCTCGCCCTGCTCCTGTTCCTGGTGCCGTCGTGGGCGCTAAAAGGGAGCGGGAAGACGATCGACGACATGGGTGTGGACATGGGCCCCTGGCCGAAGACCCTGCTCGTGAGCTTGATTTGTGGGCTGCTCATCTACCCCCTGTTCGCCGGGGTGTTCCACGGCTTTCACACCGAGGTCACCGGGGCCTCGGCGCGTTGGAGCCTGGAGCGCCTGGAGCGATTTGACGAGTCGCTCCTCGATGCTCCTCAGGCCCCCTGCGACACAAAACGATCGCAGGCCCAGGCCTGGATCGCGGGACAAGGTCTTTGGATCCTGGCTCCCACCACGGCCGGCCTGGAGATCGACCTGGGCTCAGAGTCCGCGAAGATACGGCGCGCTCGATGCCGTGACGGCGCGCCCCACGCCGGCCCCGCTCGATCACGGAGCGGCGGAACCGTCAGCGTCCCTCCTGGTGGCGGGCTCTGGTACAGCCTCAAGGACCGCGGATCCTTCGAGCTCGATCTCCGATCCGAGGGCCGCGCGCTCAGCGGTCCACAGCTCACCATCGGGGCGCGGTCGGAAGAAGGTCCAGAGGGCGGGAAGCTCGCTGGATCGAAAGACCTCTCCTGGATCGTCTTGTACCTGATCGTCCATCTGGGGATCGTGGCCCTGCCCGAAGAGTGGTTCTTCCGGGGCTATCTCCAGACGCGTCTCGACGCACGTTGGGGGACCCCGTGGTCCTTCCTTGGAGCGAAGCTGGGCTGGGGTTTCGTAGCGAGCGCCTTCTGGTTCGCCCTGCTGCACCCCATTCTTCTGCCGGGCGCGCACCGGTTGCTCGTCTTCTTCCCGGCGCTGCTCTTCGGCTACTTGAGGGCGCGCACCGGCAACATCGGGGCTGCCGTGATCATCCACGCGACCTCGAATCTTCTGCTGGCCATCCTGGTCGGGATGTACGACTGGCCGTGATCAGTCCCCGGGCGTCCAGTCCGGACCGACCAGGCGCGCGCCGCGCGCGTCGATGGGGCTCACCCGAGCCACGCTGGGGAGCCCGACCGCGGCGAAGGCCTCCACCATGGCCGCGCCGACGGCCGCGCCCTTCCGTCGCGCGTCGGTCACCGCGAAGAGCGTCGGCCCAGCCCCGCTGATCCCTCCGCCGACCGCGCCCGCCTCCATCGCGGCCTGCATCACCGACTCAAAGCCGGGTATGAGTTCCTTGCGATACGGGGTCGCGAGACGATCCTGGAGGCAGGAGCCGATCCGATCGAGATCCCCCGACGCAAACCCCGAGACCAGGCCGGCCACCCGGCTCATGTTCGCCACCACATCCTCAAGGCCATAGCGGTCCGGCATCACCGCGCGGCTCTCCTCGGTGGGGATCTGCATCTCTGGGCTCGCCGTGACGATGACGAGGCCCTCCGCGACGGGAAGGGAGAGCGCCTCAACGCGCCCCTGCTCGCGCACCACGCAGGCCACGAGACCGCCGAGCAGGGAGGGGGCGACGTTGTCAGGATGAGGAGACCCGGTAGCCAGACGCTCCCCCTCCCGGGTCGCGTCGAGTAGCCCGGGGGCGGCGACCTCCGGGCAGATGACCGCGGCCGTGGCCACGGCGGCCGCCACCGACGAGGCCGCAGAGCTGCCCAGCCCAGAGCCCGGCGGCAGGCCCTTATGAAGCCACAGCCTCACGCCAGCTCCCGGCCCACCGAATGTGGTGAGCACGGCCTGCGCGGCCGCGCCTACGCAGTTGTCCTGAGCGGAGCGAGGCAGAGCGCCGTCATCACCCGTGATGTCGACCAGGGTCACGAGTCCGTCTTCGGTCCGCTCGGCCTCCACCTGATCGTAGGGGCCATCAAGAGCGAGGCCCAGGACGTCAAAGCCAGGACCGATGTTGGCCACCGTCGCGGGGGCGATGGCGCGAACCCGATCCTTCATGAGCACTGATCCTCGAGTCGCGGGAGCTCGGCCGGAACGGCGACGAGCGGCGCGCCGCCGCTCGGGCTCTCGATGACGAGGAGCTCCTGGTTTTCTGTGGGCCCGTCCTCCATGTCCTCAAACCTGGCAGGCAGGACATGCTCGCGGCCGTCGGGCCCCTTCACCTTGAGCCTCCACTTACCTTTCACCCGCACGGCCCTCGCGACGCAGCCGACGAGCTCCGGAGGCGGCCCCTCAGGCTCCTTGTCGATTCGGCGGCGCGCCCGGTCCTCCCACACGAGATAGGCGGGGACAGCGAACAAGCCGGTCAACAACAACCAGAACACGGGGGACATGACGCAGAGGCCTCACTCGCGGGGCGTTGGACCAGCGCCCCTCCCGTCAAGGTAGTCGGGAGCGCGCTCGACGTCCATGGAGCACGACCATTCATTGACACGGAGACCCAACCAGCCGTAAGTACGCCCGCGCTCTTCCACACCTCTGACGGGAGACTTTCCGGTGTCGGACACGAATAGCAGCCCCAACGCTTCGATCCTCATTCCTGTCTACAATGAGGAAGTCCTCGTAACGACCGCGGTCGAGCAGCTGATCGATGAGCTGGCGAGTCGACTCCCTGATCTCACCTACGAGATCCTCGTGACCGAGAACGGCTCCTCGGATCGTACCCTGGAGTTGGCCTACGAGCTGGAGAAGCGCTTTGAGGCCGTGAGAGCCATCCACAGCCCTGAGCCCAACTACGGCCTTGCGCTGCGCCGAGCCATGCTCGAGGCGCGAGGCACCTATGTCCTGTGCGATGAGATCGACATCTGTGACGTCGACTTCCACGCGCGGGCCCTTGAGATCCTGATGGCCGGAGAGGCCGATCTCGTCATCGGCTCCAAGGCTCACGCCGACGCCCAGGACAAGCGCCCGGTCCTTCGCCGCACGGCGACCCTCGTCCTCAACGGCATGCTCCGGGTCCTCCTCGGGTTCACCGGGACGGACACCCACGGACTGAAGGCCTTCAATCGAGAGCGCCTCCTTCCTGTCGTCAGCATGTGCATCGTCGACAAGGACATCTTCGCCTCCGAGTTCGTGATCCGCTCAGAGCGGCAGAAATACACCCTCGTCGAGATCCCCGTGACCATCGAGGAGAAGCGACCGCCCTCCATCAACCTCTTCAAGCGCGTTCCGCACGTGCTCAAGAGCCTCGCCCGGCTGACGTGGGCGATTCGAGTGGCGAAGCGGTCATGAGCTCGCGCGCCGCGGCCGTGAACGTCGACGTAGACAGCCTCTACCTGTACTACCGTCTGCACGGCTTCGAGGAAGACGACGCGAACAACGCGGTCTGGACCAGAGGCGTGCGACGCTTCGCTGAGCTCTTTGACGAGCTCGACGTCCGCGGGACCTTCTTCGTCGTCGCGGCGGATCTGGAGCGCTGGCCCGAGGCTCGCGAGGTCGCCACAGAGCTCGTGGAGGCCGGCCATGAGCTCGGCAGTCACACCTACTCGCATCCCTACGACTTCACACGCCGCTCGGACGCTGAGATCGAGGATGAGCTCAAGCGCTCTCACGACGTGATCAGCGAGCTGGTCGGCCGACCCATTCAGGGGTTTCGAGCCCCTGGATATACGATCACGGCCCCGATCCTCGAGCGAATGGAGGGACTCGGGTACACCTACGACAGCTCCCTGTTTCCCTGCCCGCCCTACTACCTGGCGAAGGCCTCAGTCATGGGCATGATGCGCCTGCGGGGACGGCGCTCGGAGGCCATCCTGGATCGCCCGTCGATCATGTGGCAGCGGCGCACGCCGCACTGGCGCTCGGGAATCCGTGAGCTGCCCATCACCGTGCTCCCTGGCCTGCGACCACCCTTCATCGGCACGAGCCTCTTGATGATGGGCCGTTCGGGCTATCGAGCGATCCGTCCCTGGGTGCGATCGACCTCCTTCGTGAACCTGGAGTTCCACGGGATCGATCTGTGCGACCTCGAGATCGACGGCATCGACCCCGTCCTGCTCAAGCAGCCCGATCTCCGGGTCCCCCTGGCGGACAAGCTCGCCCTGTTCCGTGAGGTGATCACCGACCTGCGGGACGGCTGGAACCTGGACACTCTGGAGAACCTGGCCCCGACCCTGGTCCCCGCCTCCTGAGCGGCTCCGACCCGAGCGCGCTCCGCGCGGCCATCCTGGTGGGAGGAACGAGCGAGCGAATGGGCGCTCCCAAGGCGACCCTGTGCCCGGGAGGTGAAGAGCCTCTCCTCGACCGGATCCATCGGGCCATCAGGCAGGCCGACCTGCCCGTCACCCTCGTGGGTGAAGGTCCGATCACCGAAGGGGCCTCGCGGCTCAAGCGCATCCCGGATCGACCCGGGATTCCAGGTCCCCTCGGGGGGATCCTGGCCGCCGTAAACCATGATCCATCCGCGTCCTGGCTCGTCTTCGCCTGCGATCTGGCGCTCCTGAAGCCGGCCGCGATCCGCTGGTTGATCGACCAGCGGCGCGAGGACCACATCGCCGTCGTGCCTCGGCTCTCCGAGCGCCGCGTCGAGCCCCTCTTCGCCGTCTATGAGCCCGGCGCTCGGGAACTCCTCGAGGCCATCGCCCTCGACGGCCCTCCGGCCCCCAGGCGCCTCGCGGGCTTGCCCGGGGTCGTCACACCGGAGCCCCCGGCCGAGATCCGAGCGTGCTGGACAAACGTGAACACCCCCGAGGACCTTGAGGGCCTCGAACTGTAGGCAACCGCCCCCCTGCGAGGCTATCCTGCTGCGCAACCGAACGGCACCTGAGCACCTGGAGAGATCCCCAACGTGAGCCGCTCCTCCAAACCACGAGCCCTGTCCCGCGCTGAGCAGCGACGGGAGCGCGAGGCCAAGGGCCGCCTCCGAGGCGCCGCCTGGCGAAAGGCCATGCTCGCTGAGGAGCGAGGCACGATCTTCGGTGAGGCCCCCACCCGCGTCGGCCTCTGCTACCCGAACCCGTACCGGGTCGCCATGAGCTCTCTCGGCTACCAGGTGATCTACCGGATGTTCAACGAGCACCCGACCCTGTGCGCCGAGCGGATCGTCCTCGACGACGAGGCCGCCAACGGCGGTCGTCTTCGAGAGCCGCCGCGTTCCCTGGAGCAGGGCCGCCTCCTCTCTGACTTTGACCTCCTCGCCTTCTCCGTCTCCTTCGATCTCGACATCATGGGGATCTTCGCCATGTTGGAGGCGGCCGGTATCCCGGCGCTCAGGTCCGAGCGAGGACCCAGCGATCCTCCGATTCTCCTCGGAGGTCCGGTCACCGCGTCGAACACCCTGCCGTTCGGACCGTTCATCGATCTCGCCGTGATCGGGGATGGAGAGCGGGCCGTCGAGGCCCTGATGGAGCTCCTGGCCCAGGACCTGGACCGCGCTTCGCTCCTGGCCGCCGCCGCAACGATCGACGGGGTGTGGGTTCCCGAGCTTCACGGGGACGCCGTGCCCGCCACCCAGAAGGTGAGCGCGGGCGTCCTGCCCGCCTACGGCCAGATCGTCACGCCGAACGCCGAGCTGTCGAACATGTTCCTGGTCGAGGCGAGCCGAGGCTGCCCACGTTTCTGTAAATTCTGCCTCGTTCGGGCGCCCGAGAGCCCCATGCGTGAATCCGAGCTCGAGCGGGTCATGGAGCGCATCCCGGATCACGCGACCCGCGTCGGCTTCGTCGGCGCCGCGGTGAGCGAGTGGACGGGGATCCGAGACGCGCTGCGCGCCGTGGTCGAGAGCGGACGTGGAGTCGGCGTCTCGAGCCTCCGAGCCGATCGCCTCGATGATGAGTTCGTCGGTCTCCTCGCCCGGGGAGGCTACCGCACCATGACCGTCGCCGCCGACGCGCCGAGCCAACGACTGCGCAACAAGATGGCCAAGGCGATACGCACCCGACACCTGGTCGAGGCGGCCCACCTGGCCCGGGCGGCCGGGATGAACCGGCTGAAGCTCTACGTGATCATCGGGATCCCCGGAGAGACCGATGAGGACATCGACGAGCTCATCGAGCTGTCGAAGGAGCTGGCCGCCATCCTCCCCCTCGCCCTAGGACTCTCGCCGCTGGTTCCCAAGCTTCACACCCCTCTGGGAGACGCCCCCTTCGCCGGTATCGCGACGATTCAGCGCACGCTGACGCGCCTACGGAAGGCTCTCGGAGGCGTCGCTGACGTTCGATCGGCCTCAGGCCGCTGGGCCTGGATCGAGTACCGTATGAGCCAGGGCGGTCAGGACGCGGGTCTGGCGGCGCGCGAAGCCTGGGAGCACGGAGGCCGCTTCACCCACTTCAAGTCAGCGTTCCAGAGCGTGGAGGAGAGAGGGGCCCTTCGACTCGCCAACGAGCACGCGCTCTTTCGGGCCGCCGGGATGCGCTAGGGAGCGAGCTCGAGGAGGAGAGAGTCGAGGATCAGGACGTGGTCGGGATGAATCCGAAGTCGTGACCCCATGGCCTCCAGACATCCTCGCGCCTCAAGGTCCTCGAAGCGGGCGCCGGTCGCGGCTTGAAGCCAGCCACGCTCCACCCCTCGCTCCAGATCGCGAAGCCCCGTCATGACGCGCTCCCACGCCCAGACCTCATCCGAGATCCGCTCGCTCTCGGCCTCGGGATCACCCGCCATGCACGCCTCCATGTATCGACTGGGGCGGCGGTGATTGACCCAGCGACGCTGATCGAGGAGGCCGTGAGCCGCCGCGCCCACCCCGAGATAGGGATGTCCGTGCCAATAGGCGCGATTATGAACCGCCTCGCGACCGGGCCGAGCGTAGCTGGAGACCTCGTAATGGGACCAACCTGAATCGCCGAGGAGAAGGCGCGCTTCCTCGAACAGCTCCGCGCTCCGATCGTCGTCGACGGGCGGATAGGCTCCGTCATCGATCAGGCGCTCCAGACGCGTCCGTGGCTCGACGGTCAGGCCGTAGATGGAGAGGTGATCAACGCCCAACTCCAGGGCGATCCCCAGCTCCTCGCGCCACGAGGAGAGGTCCTGGCCTGGCGTGGCGAAGATCAGGTCGATGCTCACGTCCGAGACCCCCGAGTCCCGCGCGATGACGACCGCGTCGGCCGCCCCTCGGGCGTCGTGACCTCGATCAAGGTGCTGCAGTCGCTCATCGAGGAGCGACTGCACCCCGAGCGAGAGCCGGTTCACCCCGACCTCCACGTAGGCCGACAGTCGCGCTCGATCCACGTCCTCGGGGTTCAGCTCCAGGGTGATCTCGGCGCCGTCGATGAGCCCGTGCTGGGTTCGCGCGGTCTCGATGACCGTTCCAACATGGTCGGGCTCCCAGAGGCTCGGCGTCCCGCCTCCGAAGTAGAGGGTCTGGGCGTCCTGTGGGAGCGATCCGGACCGGAGCTCAAGCTCGTGGAGGATCGCCCGCGTGTACTCCTCCTGGGGGATACGCTCGGGCGTGACGAGGGCGAAGTCGCAGTAGTGACAACGATGACGGCAATAGGGGAAGTGGATGTAGATGCCGCCGCTCTGCTCGGGCTTTATCCGCTCCACTATCGCGTGTAGACCTCGACGTTCTCAGGCAGCTTCGACTCATCGAAGGTCCCGAGAAAGTCCGGTCCGCTGACGGCGAAGATACGCTCGGGCACCCCGTCGACCTGGTCGACCACGACGAACGAGGCCGGCTGCTTGAAGTCGACGCCTGACAGAGAGCCACCCGGTCCCGCGAGGGCCCCGACGCTCACGACGGGAAGCGCCCCATATCTCCCCTTGAAGTACACGCGATACCCCGCAGAGAACAGGGCCGTCACGCGGCTCCGTAAGAAGATCTCATAGAGTCGAAAACGCTTATCGAGGCTCCCCACGTGGAGGTCTCCGAACTTGTGCAGTGGGAGGTGACTGATCACGTAGCGGGCCTCGTAGATCCGAGATTGTCCCAGCTGATCACGCATCCAGCGCAAGGTCTCCTCGGAGACCCCATCCGCTCCCGCACCGAAGACCAAAAAGAAGGCCCCCTGGCTGGTAAACGTGTACCGCTCCGGATAGTGAGCGCCGTCGAGGAGCTGGAGACGCGCAGACGGGACCTTCGCTCCAGATTCTCGGTCCGCCGGTGAGAGGGCCGTCACCAGAGGGATCTCCGCTCGCTCTAGAGGAGCGACGACGCCCTCCTCAAAGTCCTTCCACTGGGTCGCGTCAGCCTTTGCCGTGACCATGCCGCCTGCGTGGATCACGAGGCCAGGACCGACGGCCTTCACCAGTTGGAGCGGACCCGCTGTGACGTCCTTGTGAACGCCTCCTTCGGCCGCGCTGTCGGCGAGGATCGCCATGCGCAGATTCGCGGCGCCAACAGGGGGAGGAGCCGGGAGGCCGCCCACGGATCCTGGCTGCTTTGAAGCCTCTTTCTTGCCGAAGCTCGGATCGACAGAGAGGCGCTCAAGGGGCACGGTCCGGGTCGACTTGTTGGTCCAATCTCCGTCCGTGACGATCAGGGTGACGAGCTGATCGGCCTGTCCCCCATGGAAGGTGTGGGAGACCTCACAGCCCTCGACGGTGGGGCTACCATCGCCAAAATTCCAGCGACAGGTCGCCTTGGGACGCTCCTTGAGGGCGTCGACCGCCGAGAGGACCACGGCGGTGGCGCGAAAGACCTGGAGCTCCGGAGGGGAGAAGGTCCAGGCGACCGGGACCTCAGGCCTCTCTGCGGACGGCTCAAGGATCGCGGGACTGGAGGCCATCAATGCGCCCCGAATCCCATTGAGGCCCGCTCCGACCACCTCAGGCATCTCCTCAGGGGACGCGGGACTGGGGCTCGTATCCCCGCAAGCACACAGGGTGAGGAGCGACAGCGCGACGATGGTCTTCGTGAAGGTCATCGCGTCGAGCCTACGTCTCCAGATCCGCGCTGGCAAAGAATGGGCGCGACCGCGCGCGCGCGTCGTCCCCTCCCGTTCAGAAGTGCTCGAACGGGCGAGGCTCCAACGCTACCGGACGTCCAGATCGCTCCCAACGAATCGTGGGCTCGTCAGCCGCCATATGGGCCACACCGACGGTCGTGAAGCCGCGCGCCTCAAAGGCCTCCCGCGACCCGGCGGGGACCAGAGCCAGGAGCTCGTGCTCTTCGCCGCCCGCGAGCCGTCCCTCAACATCAAGCTCGACCCCTGCCGGCAGGGGAGGCAGACGCTCGACGTCGACCACCAGGTCAACACCGGAGGCCACAGCGAGGCGCTGACCGTCGCGGGCGAGGCCATCGGAGAGGTCCATGGCCGCGTGGGCGCCCCGGGAGAGAGCCCACTGACCTGCCATGAGATCCGGCTGGGGACGCAGATGGGCCAGGATCGCGGGATCGCGCGTGTCTGGCGGCGCCGAACCCCACTCCGCTGGCGGCGCGCTGGACCATCGCTCCCATCCGGCGCGTGAGAGCCCTGGGACGCCCATCAACATCACGAGATCTCCAGGCTCGCCTCCCGAGCGAGCCAGGTGCTCGTTCCCGGCGAGCGCGCCCCAGGCCGTCATCGAGAACATCACCCGATCGGGGCTGGCGGTGACGTCGCCACCTACGACGACCACGCCTGCTGCGCGGCTCGCGGAGCCGAGCCCCTCACAGAAGGCGAGCCACCAATCCGAGGGCGCCTCCTGGGGCAGGCTCACCGAGAGCGTGAAGGCCTCGGGCGTCGCCCCCATGGCGCTCACGTCGGCCAGGTTGGCGGCCAGGAGCTTCTCCGCGAGCCAGGCTGGTGGGTGGGCTCGAAGAAAGTGAACGCCCTCCACGTAGGTGTCGGTCGTGATCACACGACGACCCGACCCGGGGCTCGCCTCGAGGACCGCCGCGTCGTCTCCGGGGCCGAAGGGCAGAGGTTCGTGGGGCACCCGGTCGAGCAGCGCGGCGATCAGCGACTCTTCTTTCATCGCTTCCGCCGCTTCTGGGGCTTGGCGCGGATGGCGGACTCCTCGGCCTCTGGAAGGCGAGCTCGGATGTCGTCCTTTTCAACGGTCAACAAGGCCGGGCGACCGGAGAGGCGCCCGTCGGGACGCAGGGTCCGATCGCCGAGCGCGCCGCGCACATGACGGAGCTCACGAAGCGCCCTCAGCCAGGCGGTGCGTGGGGGGGAGTCGGAGGTCTCCAGAGTGCCCAGGACGCTCAGGGCGAGCTTCGCCGCGTCATACGCCGCGGCCGCGTACTCACCGAGAGCCCCGGGCTTGGCTCCGTAGCGCTGCAGATAGGCGTTCACGAAGCGATGGTTCTCAGGCTGGTCCGGATCATGGGCGAAGCCGACGGCGAAGATGGCGTTCTCCGTGAGCCGGTCGCCCATGTCGACGATGGACCGGCGATTGAAGCCATACAGGCCGAGCAGCTGCACCGTCGGACGGCCTTGGACGTCCAACACCGCGGGGTGGGTTCGAATCGGTGTCCCCTGGCCGTGGAGAACGCGGACCACCTCTCGAATTCGCACCGCCTTGGTCAAGGGCAGAAAGAGAGCTTCGTAGGGATGAGCGTTCTCGGTCTCCAGGGCGTGCACCTGAGCGAGCTGCTGAGCGGCCTTGAGCGCGCTCTGTGAGGTCTCCGCGACCCCGACGATCTCCTGACGGCGACGGGCCTTAGCCGTCGCGACGTCCTGTCCAAGGGCGTGCACGACGCTCAACGTCGCCCCAAGGCGCCGCGCTTCGGCCCAGAAGGCGTCGAGAGCCTCCAAGCCATACCTGGACTGGGGGTAGACCACTGCGAGGCGTTTAAGACCCATCTCTGCCACGGCGACACGCGCCACAGCTCTGGCGTGATCGCCAGGAGAGAACCGAATACGGATCGCGGTGGTGATCTCCTCCAGGGCGCCCGGGAAGCTCGACAAGGTGATCATAGCCACCTGGCGCTCCTCGGACACGAGGGCGGCCGCCCGCGTCTCCTCCCGACCCACGGGGCCCAGGAGCAGCGCGACCTTCTCCTCGTCGATGAGACGCCGGGCCTCCGCGGCCGCCAGGCTCGCCTTTCCCTGGGTGTCAGCGAAGAGCAGCGATACTGCGGTCCCATCGAAAGCGAGGTCGAGGCCCTTCTTGGCCATCTGTCCAAATCGGCCATAGGGACCCGACAGGGGTAGAAGCACGCCGATGGATGTCTGGGAATCGCCGCGCTGAGCTTCCGAGCCCTCCGCGTCGGGCGCGTGGGGCCACGCCTCAAGGCGTCGGAGAAGCGCTCGGCGTCGTTGCGAGAGCCTCGACAGAGACTCGACCCCCGCCATCACCTCGCTGGGGAGGTTCGGCAGCGTGGCGCGATCAAACCATCGTTTCGCGCTCTTGGGGTCCTGGCGCTCCAGGGCGTACTCGGTTAGCGAGAGACACGCGCGGGTCGACTCCAGACTTCCGGGCAGCTCGCGCGCGACGCGGGCCCAGATCAGCTGCGCATCCAGCCCGTTTCCGGTCCGCATGAATGACCGGGCGCGCTGCAAGTCCGAGCGCAGGCGCTCCAGAGTCGCGAGCTCTGCGGCCGTCGGTCCTGGTGGTGGAGCCTCCTCCTCCTGAACCCCTGGTGCCTCATCCGGGACTTCCTGCGCTTCATCTGGATCTTCCGGCTGCGTCTCGGGCGGGGCCTGAGTGTCCGGCGCGGGTGTTGGCGCCGGGGAGCCCTCTCGCTCAGTGATGGTCTGTCCGTAGACGGGCGAGACCAACGCGAG
>CALCNF010000178.1 GCA_937897815.1 uncultured Pseudomonadota bacterium
CGCCCGCTTCGAGCTGCTCGACCCGTTTGAAAATGGTCTGTCACTGCAGCTCGAGGGCTTCTCGATCGGTGAGCACTTCAACGCCATTTTCGGAGCCCGCCGTGAGTCAGACGTTTTGCTCACCGAGGGCTTCGTGGGGGGTGGGCAGCTCCCCACCATGAACCTCGCGAATGAGTTCATGGACTTCGACGAGGCGTTCTACGAGTCGTGCATCGGTTGGTATGGTGGGACGCTGAAGCCCCGTTGGGAGGGCGACGCCTGGCAGTGGACCGGAGAGGCCACCTGGATCGGCTATCACACCGACGGCCAGGAGCGAGACGTGGAGTCCGTCTATCCTGACTTCCTTCACACCGACGGGTTCACAGATACGGACCTCTACGACTACGCGAACACCTGGGACCGCGGCCGTGACCCGCGCAGCGTCTTTCGACGGAACCAGGAGCGACAGACGTGGATCGGGATGCTCGCGGCGACGTGGACGCCCGATCTGGACACGCCATGGGCCTTCGATCTTCGCGCCAGGTACATCCATGACACGGACAAGCGAAGCGACACCACGCCTCTCGATGACTACGTGGGGGACGCGCTCTTCGCGGCGGTGTCCGCCGAGGTCGAGGCGACCCAGGGGCTGAAGGTCAAGGGAGGCGTCGAGCTGCAGCGGTGGGAGGAGGAGAACCGTCGAGGAACCCTTGAGCTGGGCTACGGCGACGACACCACCGACAAGCTGAAGGCCTTCTTGGGAGGCTCGTACCTGTTTGAGGGATGGAGCCTGATCTACCGGCTCGAGTATCTGTACAAGGACCAGCAGCGTGAGCGAGAGCCGGATCAACTCTGGCACGTCGTTCGCTCCAAGGCCGCACTGGAGGTCAAGTGGTAGCCATGAGAATCGCAACTCTGCTCCTCATGAGCCTTGCGGCCGGCGCGTGCGGCCTGGAAGGCGAGATCTTCACGCCGCTCACCGACCGCGGGCATGTGCTCCTCCCTGGCGCCCAGGACACCGTCCTGACGGGACGCGTGGATGTCGCCCTCGCCGGCGCGACCACCCGCGCTGTCCGCGCAGACGGCGAGAGCCTGGGAGGAACGACCAGCGTCAGCGATGACCAGGGCGTCTTCTCCCTTCGGTTCCCGGGTGTTCTCTCCGCCAGAGGGGCGCTCGTCGTCGCTGAGCGAGGGGCCCAGGCGGTGTTCGGGCTCGTGCCCGAGCTCCCCGCGCAGCCCTCGGTCTTTCACGAGGAGCGATGGATCGCGCTCGCCGAGGTCCACCCGGTGCTGGCCGAGCTCGGCGTGGAGTCCTCCACGGTCGCTCTCTTGGTCCTGCGCGCCGCGCACTTGAATGGAGTCGCAGTCGGCGCCCTGAGCGGCGATGCGATTCTCGACGCTATGGATCAGGCGCTCGCCTTGATGGCCACACCAGGAAGCTCCGGAGCGATGGTCGCCACCGCGGTAGCCACGCTCCAGCAGGCCGCCTCAGCCACAACTCAGGGAGACTCTCCCTGGGATCTCCAATCCCTCTCGGGTGGCTCGGTGCTTCGCGCCGAGTGGTTGGCCAATGAGCTGGTCGATCTGGATGGCGATGGCGTGCAGGACGCGGACTCAGCGAAGCTTGATGAGGCTCTCGATGAGGCCGCAGCGGAGTTGAACCTCTCCGTCTGCTACGTCCCCGACCGAATCAAGGTGGTGTTCCAGGTCGAGCTCGGAGCCGACCTCAAGGATGGGAATTGCGCGACTCTGGACCCCTACAAGTGGGCCGCCGATACGCCGGCCAGCCGTGTGTTCTTTACGGGTGGTGTCCACAGCGATTCCCCGATCTGCGACGAGGGCGGTCAGGAGGGCTGCCTTCAGACCGATGAAATCGAGCCCACTGACCAGCTGCTCGGAGCGTGGGAGCCCAACCTGGTCCCCATGTGGGACGATGGCACCCATGGAGATGGGGTCGCCGGAGACGGCATCTGGACCTTCGAGGTCGAGCTCCCGTACTGGGACCCCTCGACCTCCGCCTCCGGGGCCGGGCTGCGCATCGGCTACAAGTACACCCTTGGTATGCCAGGGCAGGGCTGGACCTCCACGGAGGAGTGGCCGGGCAACAAGCGCATTCTTGAGATCGTAGACCGCAACTCGGACGGGATCGTGGTCCGGCGAGACGCCTTCGGAGATGAGGCGTCCAATAAGGACAAGGCGAACGCGCTCAAGCCAAGCGCTGGCGGGTGCGGCACGAACGCGTGGGCGTCGGAGCCGGTGGCCGGGTGTGGCGCGGACACGGAAGAGCGGATGGTGGACACGGACGGTGACTGCCTGGCGGATAGCTGGCCGGATCCGGGCCCTGTGGTGCCCTTGATCCAGGCCTGTGACGAGGCCGACTGAGCTCGCAGGGGCGCGCAGCGGCCGCGGCTGACCGTGCGAGCACACGCGTACGCCCGAACGCCATTGACCCCACTGGAAGCGCGCCTGTATAGTTCGCGACCGGCCCTGAGAGAGGGCAAAAAGGGGAATGACACATGGGCTTTTTCGACCTGCCTGTAGGCCTTCGTAACGCATCGGTGCTCCTGCTCGCGTGCGCGCTCGCTGCCGCATGCTCGGACTCGGGCGAGGGCGGCAGCGCCGGCGACGGGGGCACG
>CALCNF010000179.1 GCA_937897815.1 uncultured Pseudomonadota bacterium
CGCTCGCGCGACGCTCGGCCTTGAGGGCTCTTCGGGGGAGGTGATTTCGAGCCACAACAGGGCCTAGTACCGTTCTTGGTTGCCCCAGTCTAGGTTGAAGATCAAACTTTCCTGTCCCCCGTTGATCGGCCTACCCCCCGTAGGGGGCCCCTGAGCCATCGCTTCGTCAGGAGGGTCAGGGTTCCCTGAGGTGGGCTCCCAGAACCGGGTGGGCCGTGAGGATTCGACCGATCGTCGGCCCACGGGCATGGTAGTGGAGGGTGTGGCCCTCCGGCCGCTCACAGGCTTCGTCTGCCGCGCGCAGCCGAAGCGAGACGACTCGTGAACCAGAGGATCGGTCCCAAGGGATGCGCATCGCCTTTCATGGAGGGACCCTAAGAGGGTTCGGCAGCGGCCTTGTCGGCCGAAACGTGCTTGAGCAAATGGCTCAAGCCAGGCCGGATTGCGCCTTCCTGGCCTGGGTTCCTGAATCCTGGCGGGACGAGCACGGCGTCACATCGGAGACGTCGCCCTCGAACGTGGAGCTGCGCTTCACAGAGCCGGGTATGCTCAACAAGGTGACCCTTGAGAATCGGACGATTCGGCGCGAGCTCAAGGCGTGGGGCGCCGACGCGCTGTTCTCTGCGGGAGACACGAGCCTCGTGGCCTGCCCCGTCCCGCACCTGCTGCTGATCCACCAGGCCAACCTCGCCTACGGGCCCTCGGAGCGTGGCTTCGAGGCGCCGGCTCGAGAGCGGGTGCGGTGGGCGGCCATGGACCGATATCTTCGTATGGGGTTGCCCTCCGTCGACCGAGTCACTGTGCAGACTCGTGACATGGCCGACCGACTCAGCGAGCGGTTCGGGTTTGACCGAGATCGAATCGTGGTGATCCCCAGCGCCGTGGAGCGTTTGGCGTCCGTCGACCCACTCGCGTCAGCCAACGCCCCGCGTCCCTATGTGGTCTACGTGGCGTCGGCCGCGAGGCACAAGAACTTCGAGGTGCTCCCGGCCATGATGAGTCAGCTGCGGACCGAGCGCCCCGATCTCCAGTGTCGACTGACCCTGGAGCCCGACGCTCTTCCGTGGCTCCGAGCCGCGATTGAGGCTCATGGGCTTGAAGATCAGTTTGTCTTTGAGGGTCACCTGCCCAGAGAGCGGGCCCTCGGTCTGCTCAAGAGCGCCGAAGCGATGGTGATGCCCTCCTGGCTCGAGTCGTTCGGTCTCCCCTACTACGAGGCCATGATGCTCGGCGTTCCGGTGGTCGCGGCCGATCGTGGCTTCGCTCGTGAGGCCTGCGGCGAGGCGGGGCTCTACGCAGATCCGTCCGACCCGCTCGCGTTCGCCTCGTCCGTCATGAGGCTCGTCCAGGATCAGGAGGAGCGTCAGTCGCGCTCGAAGGCGGTACTTGAGCGCTTCGAGGAGACCGCCCAGACCTGGCAGCAGGTAGCGGGTCGCTACCTCGAGGTGCTCGAGGAACTGGCGAGTCCCTGACCGGCCCCGACGGGTTCGCGTGGCCCCCAACGCTAGTACTGGGAGTTCTCGGATTCCAGTGATAGATAGCAGGTCCCCCGGAGGGGACCCTGGAGTCTGTAGGTGGGCATGGGAACCAATTCAACCCCCGACGAGCCGTCCGGCGTCGCTTCGCGTCCTCGTGTGGGCGCCGCGATCGCGGTCCATAATGGTCGTGAATACCTGCGCCGCTGCCTCGACAGCGGCGCAGAGCAGTGGTCCGTGGCGGTGGTCCTCGACGACGGCAGCACCGACGGAACTCAGGAGATGCTTCGCGAGGAGTACCCCGACACCATCGTCGTCGAGGGCGA
>CALCNF010000180.1 GCA_937897815.1 uncultured Pseudomonadota bacterium
CTTCTTCTTCTTCTTCTGAAGCTTGTTGACCAGGTCGTCGTTCTTCTTCACGACCTCCTTGTCCACCTCCAGCTTCTTCTTCTTCTCCGCCTCTCGCTTCTTCTCTTCTTCCTCCTCTTCTTCCTCCGGCTCAGGCTCGACGACCTTGAGCACCTTGAGGAGCTTCGCGCGCCTCGCGGACGGATCCAGGCGGCTGCGCAGCTGGTCCTCTGGCATGAGACTGAGGAAGACCAGGAAGGCGATGTGAACGATGGCGCTGACCGCCACGTAGATATGGGGGGTGTAGTCGACGGCTCCCAGGGGGCTCACGAGGGGCTTGGCCGGCATGGGGCCGTAGCTGACCAGGAGGATGAAGTCGCCCACTCGCAGGCGCGCCCGCGTCCGGTCGCTCATCACCAGCTTGCCGCCGGTGAGCTCCTGAGCGTTCTCCAGGTCTCCCAACGGGATAATGCTCCCGTTGATCAGGACGTCGCCCTCAAAGGCTGCGTGCTCTGTGTGCAACGCGAATCGGCCACCCTCGTCCGAGATCAGGGTCAGCTCGGGAACACCGAGGGCGGTCTGGGGGACGGTCAGGTGACATCCAGGCAGCTCGCCAATCCGGACCTCTTCAGGCGTATTGTAGTGCTGCACGGTCAGGACGGTCTCGCCCCAAAGGAGGGCGACCTCGAGGACCATTCCATCCGTGTTGGGGTCGTCCTCGCCGATGGCGTAGAAGCTGTTCTCGCCCAGCCCCTGAATCTCAAGGACCGGAGCGCGCTCGCCGACCTCATCGCCACGAACCGCGCCCGGCGCCGTGATGCCGATCACGAGCGTCGTCTCGCCGAGCAGGAGGCGGTCTCCGTTCTGCAGAATGGCCTGGGTGATTCGTCTCCCGTTCACGGTCGTACCGTTGGTGGAGCCCAGGTCCGTCACGCGCCACTCACCCGAGGCGCGCCGCTCGATGACGGCGTGTTTGCGAGAGACGTTCACGTCCTCCAGTCGGAGGTTCGCTGTGCTCTGCTTGCCCACGTTGATGATCTCGCGATCAAACGTCACCTCACGCAG
This sequence comes from uncultured Pseudomonadota bacterium, assembly GCA_937897815.1. GTDB lineage: Bacteria > Myxococcota_A > UBA9042 > PHBI01 > CALCNF01 > CALCNF01. The sequence goes on from CALCNF010000180.1 coordinate 1,045, forward strand.
ACGTTTACCGTCCGTATAGACGGTCACGCGGAGGGGCATGGTCTGATCAGTCATCGTGTTCGAGTCCTTGGGGCGCGGGAGCCCGGAGGGCGAGGTCTGGCGAGATCCAGTTCAGCGCCTAGATGTCCTCTGCAGAACGAACGATCTCGTCCACAAAGTTCAATCGAACCGAGATGAGACTCGACATACGCCCTCGGCGTAGGCCCTCGACCAGCATCGTATTGGGCTTGAGGAAGTCCGTTGAGACCTCGTCGCCCTCGAAGTCGAAGACCTGCTCTTCGGCGTCCGGCTCGGGTTGAGCTCTAGGCGCCGCGCTGACCGCTGGGGCCAGCCCCAGAACCAGGAATGCCAACAGAGCGAACAGCAGTCGGAACTTCTTCATCTCACCTCCATGGGACACACGGCCCATCACCCAACATTCTAGGCCAGAATCAGCGAGGTTGCCAACGCACGCGTGCGTCGCGCTCGCGACCGAGCGATTCCGGGCTCTCTAAGGACACCTGTCCGCGACGAATGTTCCCAAGCGCTCATGGAGACTCGGGGGTCGGAGCAGGGGGGGCCGCTTCTGCGTTTTCCTGGTCCTCAGCCTTGGGGGGTGCCTCGACCGGGGGTGTCTCTTCGACTTCACCGGTGGCATCTGCACCCTCGCTCTCACCGTCCGACTCGTCGACGCCAACCTCGGGCTCTGTGGCCTCCTCATCTTCATCGGGGCCCAGGGCCTCGATGGTCGACTTGATGCTCCGGATACGACGGTTCAGCTCGCGTCGCTTCTTACCTCGCTTCGGCAGCGTGGCGGCGTAGGCCTGGCAGTTCGCGAGCGCCTCGTTCCATTTGCTGGTGTACTGGTGATGAAGGACGCACAGGTTGTACTGGGCCTGCACGTAGCCGGAGTCCAGAGCCAGAGCCTTCTTGTAGCCCTCGGAGGCCTCGTCGTAGCGCTCGAGGCCGCGCAGGGCGACCGCTCGGCTCATGACGATCTCCGGATCGTTCGGCAGCAGCCCGAGAACCGAGTCGAACCTGGCGAGGGCGGATTGGAAGTCCCCGTAGGAGAGCTCAAGCGCCGCCAGGTTCAGCTTCGCGTCCACCAGCGAGGGGTTCGCAGCCAGGGCTTTCGAGAAGCTGTTCATGGCCAGGCGCGAGTTGTCCTTCTTGAGGTAGATCAGCCCCATCAGGTTGTGGAGCGCCGCCGCGTCCGGTCGTCGCTTGAGCGCGGTGTCCGCGATGAGCAGCGCGGTGTCTACGAGGCGATGCCGGAAATACGTCAGCGCCAGGTTCAGGTACGCGTTCATGTTGTCCGCGTCTCCAAGGAGCACGTTTCGCGCGTGACGTCGCGCGTCCTCCCAACGGCGCTCGGAGATGGCGATCTCAGCCAGGATGTTGCGCGCTTCGGCCTGGTAGGGGTCGCCGCCGGCCTCCTTATCGATGATGCGCTTGAGGTCCTTTACGGCGCCATCTTTGTCGCCCTGTATCAGCTTTAAGTGCGCCAGCCGTGCCCTCGCGGGTAGGTAGTTCGCGTTGATGGAGAGCGCCTGCTTCCATGAGGCCGCGGCGCTCTGGCGATCTCCCCGACTCCAGGCGATCAGCCCCAGGTTGTAATGAGCCAGGACGTTCTTGGGGTCCTTCTTCGCTATGGACCTGAGCTTGGCGGACGCCTCGTCTGCTCGGGCGGCGAGCTCCTTGGGAGAGCCGATGATGGCGAGGACCTCGGCCATCTCGTCGCGCTTGGCCTTCGCAGCGCGCGCCTTCGATGCTTTGGCCTTGGCGGTGGGCTTCTTGCTGGCGGACTCGGTCGTCGTATCAGCGTGAGCCTCCGTCGCCTCAGGAGAGGGGCCGCGCTCCGCCGTCGGGCCTGCGCAAGCGGACAGGGGCAGGAGCCAGCCGAGCAGACCGAGCAGGACGAGCGTGCGGGACATGGAGGGGAGCTTCATGCCCTGGAGATTGAGGGGAGGGGAGACCATCATTAGCGGACCTCCGTCTTGAAGTTGAGCATTGCGCTGTTCGCGGCGGACCTGCGGGGCTTCACGCGGAACTCTTTGACGCTCCGGTCCTTGAAGTCCAGCTGGGCGATCGCCTCCTCAGCGGCCTCGGAGTACTCATTGAACCAGCGGGTCTCCCGAGCGACCTTCAGCGCTGTTCGGTAGTTCTCAACCGCCTTGGCGCGAATGGGTTCGGCCTTCTCGGCCATGAGCGCCAGATATTCGTCTTCCGCCTCGAAGCCGAGTTTGCGGATCCGCTTGGGCACGTCACCGTTCTCTACGGCGTCTGCCAGCTCCTGGTAGGCCTTCCCGAGCTGATTGTACGCGGCGATGGTCCATCCCGGGTGTCCGTATCCGATCACGCTCTGATAGAGCTTGCGTGTCTCAGCCATGAGCTCAAGCTTCTGCTTAATGGCCTTCTGCATGGCCTTCTCGCTGCCCTTGAGCGCGTACCAATGGGCCTTCACCAGGAGGATCTCTCCGAGGAAGAAGTGGCTCTCTGCCACGGCGCTCCGAGCGGCCAACGGTAGGCTCTCCCGCTCTTCTGGGCTGAGCTTGTCATAGGTGGCTACGGCCTTGCGGAAGGACGCGCGCGCCTTCTTATTCTTGTTCATGCGCTTCCAGGAGCGACCGTCCGCGGCGAGGGCCTGCAGCCGGTACTCCGCCTTCTCTTTGGGGAAGAGCTTGAGGTGGCGTCGAACTTCCTTGATGCACTTGGCTGACTGCGGCTGCCCATCGCGGATCAGCACGATGTCGAGATGGACGCGGGCGTCGGTCTCGGAGTCGGGGAACCGCTCAAGATAGTCCCTCAGGTTGGCTACAGCGCGGTCATGCTGCCCGAGGGTCTTTCGAAAGATGGAGGCGTACTGCAGGGCCTTACGAGCGAGCGCGTGGTCGCTGTATGCGTTCACGAAGGCCTCATAGACATCCGCGGCCTGGCCATAGACGGTGGTCTCACGGAAGATCTCCGCGATCGAGTAGAGGGCCTTCGGCGCGAGCTCATGCTCGCTGTAGTCCTCGTAGAGTTGGGTCTGGGTCTGCAGGGCCTTCTGGACGCGCTTGGCCTTAAAGAAGTTCAGCCCAGCGTTGTAGATGGCGGCCGGCGCCTTCTCGGCCGTCGAGAACTCCTCGGCGTATTCGAGGAAGCACTCCGCTGCGCCCAGGGGATCGTCGTCCTTCTCCCACTTGAAGCACTCGAGGAAGTTGAACTCGTTTCGAATCCGGTCGACGTCCTCCCGGAGGTCGGTCGCCATGAGGCTTTTGTTCTGCCGAAAAGCCTCCGCCCACTTCTTCAGGTTATCGACGTCATGGGCCAGGTTGTACGACGAGAGCACGAGGCGAGCCGAGTCCACCCAATAGCTGTGGTCGGGGTGCTTGTCGACGAAGGTCGAGAACCGCTGGGCGGCTTCGTCGAACTGGTTCGCGTTGTACAGGATCTTGGCGGCGGCGAATCGCGCAGGCGGAATGTTGTCGGCCGTCTCGGGATTGGTGCCGCGGCGATCCACGATCCCCATCCAGCGGTCGACCGCGGCGATGAATCGTTGCTCTTTGTCGTCCAGCTCTCGACGGGTCAGGTCGTCTTCCGCCTCGCTCTTCATCTCCTGGTTCGTCACCTGGAGGTTCTTCAGATAGGCGACCACCGCGCGCTCTGCGGCGTCGTCGGCGAACTTCCCGTTCGGCTTGGCCGCGATCACCTTCTCAAACTCGGCGGCGGCCTGGTCGTACTTGCCTGTCATCGTGAGCAAGAGCGCGTTGTTGTAGCTGATGGCGTAGGCGTTGGGGTCGTCCCGGAAGACCCTCAGGTACTCGGCATAGAGCAGCTGCGTGTGCTCCAGGGTCCGCTTCGCCTTCGTGGCCTTGAACTCATTGTGATAGCCGGTCGCGATCTCCAGGATCTGCTGCTGAATCGCCGCGCGCTCCTTCCCGATGAACTTCTTCGGCGCGTCGGGCGCGAGCTTCTGATACTCGCTGATGAGCTGCTGGATCTCGGAGACGGTCGCGCCCTTGTCCACCTGGCGGTGGGCGTTGTTCACGATCTGACGCTGGAAGCGCAGGACCATGTGCGCTTGGCTCTGCTCTCCCTTGCGGGCCTTGCGGGCCTCTTTCATCAAGCTGCGCAGCAGCTTGTTCGACTTCACGTACTCCGTTTGCTCTGTGTACATGCCTGCCAACTTGGCCGCGATGGCCAGGTAGCGGGTGGGCACGAACTTCCGGAAGAAGGCGATGGCTTGACCAGGCTTGCCGATCTTCGAGTACGGGTAGACCAGCTCGCTCTGCGCCTCCTCCATGAGGTCGATAGCTCCACGGCGACCGTCTTCATGTTGGGACTTCGTGAGCTTGATCACGCTCAGCAGCCTGTCCATGGCCAGGTCGTAGGCGGCCAGGTTGTATTGGCACCAGGCGGTCTTGTAGAGGGCGTAGGCCTTCACGGCGGTGTCGCCGTATTGCTGGATCCGCTCGTAGACCTCAAGGGCCTCTCGGTAGCTGTTCTCCTCAAAGTGATAATCGCCGATGTTCACCAGCGCGTCCGGTACGTAGGTCGAGCTCGGGTGCTTCAGGAGCAGATCGCTGAAGGCCTTCATGGCCTCACCTCGACGACCCATGGCGCCCAGGTGATAGCCCAGGTAGTAGCGCATCTCGTCGATCTTCTTCGCCGAAGGGAATCGATCGATCACGTCTCGGTATGTCTCGACCGCCTGGGTCTGATACGAGCGCTGGGTCGCCAGAAGAGACCGCTGACGCTTCTTGGCCTTATCCAGCGCTGGGCTGTCGCCGGTTCGCTCCGCGTCAAAGATGGCGTCCTCGATGTCATCCGAGTGGGCCTTACGGAAGAACACCTCAGAGAGGTCCCAGTAAAAGTCCGCCAGCGCGGCGACCATCAAGGGGAACTCGGGCGCCGTCGCGTCCTCAAGCTCGATGATCATCTTCTGGTTCTCGATGTTGGCCAGGATCGTCTGCTCTTTCAGGTCACTCTTGTCCCCGTCGGAGGACGAGCGCTGGAGCGAGAAGCTCGGCCCCGTCTTCTTCTTCGACTGGGCGAGGGCCGGCTGGGCGATCAGCAACGCCATGGCGACGCCGAGCAGCGGTCGCTTCATGCTTCCTGTTCTCATTCAATCTCCTCGGCCATGCCGATTGTCCGCTCCTGGAGAGGGCACCAAATCCGGTCCTGTCCCTGACCTGTGATCCAGGGGCTCAGGGAGCTTCCACTCCACACCGTGACGAGATGTCGTAACGGTAAGAACCCAGCTCATCCCTCCAGTATTCGCCTTCAAACGGCCACTCAAGGTGCTCCGGGGTCACGAAGATGCTGGTGTCGGCGCTCGCCGCTGCTGCCTGCTCCTGC
>CALCNF010000181.1 GCA_937897815.1 uncultured Pseudomonadota bacterium
CGGGTCTCCTCCTGACCACCCAGGGTGACGTACAGCACGTAGTCTCCGGCCTCCGCCGGATCTCGAACCGTGAGCTTGATCGTGCCCTGAAACTCGCGGACGGCCTCGACCGCCTCCCGGTCATCGAAGATCCGCACGAGCAGCCGAGGGTCGAGGAGGTTCTTGTCCATCCCCGGGGTGACGACGTCACGGACACGCCCGACCACGAATTCGCGCCAGTCGATCACGCTGAGGCCGACCTGGACTGTGGGCTCCTCGATGGTCCCCTGACGAATCTGAGCGCGGCCGTCCACGAACCCGACGTTCCATTCCCCACCGCCGAGCCCCTCGAGGCGCACCAGCGCCCGATCCTCCGCGGCCTCGGGGGGCGCGGGGATGTCAGCGACGACCTCCATCACCTTCTCAAAGAAGGCCTCGGGCACGATGGTGCGCGGCAGGTTGGTCAGGTCACTCAGCATAGGGTCGGCTCCGGCCAGAAATCGGATATATCGGCAGCCCAACCCTGTGTCGAGCGGGCGCCATGCTCGAGGAGATCGTCCCAGCATCCATAGATCGGCGCAAGCCGAAAGGGGGACATGGCGGGTGCCGAGAGCTCACGCTCGGTCGCGGCAGGGTCGCGCGCTCTAGTAGCCCGTCTTCATGACGCACTCGGTGACCAACTCAATCTCCTCGACGAGGGTGCCTTGACCCTTGCCGTCCAGCTTGAAGCCGGACCAGTTCGAAGGCCAGGCATCGAGGAACCTGTACGTGATCGCGGGCGTGTCGCCGTCGTCATTGTAGAGGTGAACGGCGCCATTTCGCCGGTCGACCTTGCCGTGCATGATCGACTGGCACCAGTCCCAGAGTGAGCTGTTGTCCACGTAGCCCCGGGTGAGCTTGATGCGACCGAAGCGCTTGAGCCCTGGCCGGTAGCGTGGGTACGGGTCCATGCTGTCCCGATACTCGATCACGTCGGCCTCGAAGCTCAGGCCATCACACTTTTGAAACGAGCCGGCCATGATGCCGTCGATCTCGATCACGAAGTTGAAGTCGCCATAGGGGTCCCAAGGACGCCGACCCGTGCTCGCCGAGGTCGTCGACCGGCCGCCGGCGTAGGGCACGCTCTCCTGGGTGGTCCCTGGAGCAGGGCTCAGGGTGGAGAGGGCCACGTCTGATGCGGAGTCACCGCCCGTGGTCTTCTGCGTCCCATCGTTCGGGAAAGCGTTGTTGAATGCTTGATCGAAGTTCATGACCATAAAGAGAGCCAGTCCTGACACGGAGGTCGGACGCGCGCTTACCCGGCGCATAGTGTACCGGCTGAGGGCTTCGAAGCAAGGCTGGGGTTCACGCGGGGTCGGGCGACGGGCGCGGTCGCGACGCGCCAGCGTTTGTAGTGACCGCGCGTGAGGTGCTACCGTGTGGCCCGCTGTGTCGGGAGCGCCGACGCAGGGCAGAGCGAGTGCAGGACGAGGGGTTGGCGAGTATGGGCCACAGCGAGACGATTGGACGATTGGGCGGACGAATGGGGCGCTGGCCGGCGCTCTTGGTCATCACCGTCGCGCTCGCCGTGGGCGCGTGCTCATCGAGCGACGATGACGGGGACGCCTGCACCGGGCAGTTCTGCTTTGAGGAGCAGCCCGAGATTCAGCTTGAGCCCTCGGGCGCGGTGAAGTCGCTGATCGACGGCGCCATGGCTCAGGGAGAGTCTCTCGTCCACACCATTCGAGTCCTGAACGCGGATCAGGGGCTCCTGAGCCTTGAGGCCGTGATCCTGGAGTATGAGGTGCCTGAGGGCGCCGAGGATACCGAGGGCGCCGCCTTTGAGCTGCTGCCGCTTCCGAGCCTGCCCGCCAACGTCTACACCCTCGGTGGCGATGAATATCCCCAGGGGATCGAGGTTCAGGTTCAGTACACCAAGCAGGGGGACGGGGTTCAGCGCTCCGCGAGGATCACCTTCGAGAGTAATGATCCCTTCAACTCTTCGGTGAGCGTCACCCTGGAGACGGTCGCTGGTCAGCCGAACCTGCTCGTGAACCCCAACGAGGTCGACTTCGGGCTGGTGCCCAAGGACACCCTGGGCGAGTACCCCATCACGCTGCTGAACACGGGAGATCGCACCCTGATGGTCAGCCGGTTCCAGGTGCTCTATGACGGCCGTTTCGGCGTCAAGGGCCCCGATTTCTCGATCGGCTCAGAGCCGGGCGCCCCTCTGAACATCGATCTGCCGGAGGCGATCGCCATCGAGCCGGGAACCAGCTCACCGCTCACCCTGACGTTCCTGAGCGAGACCCCGACTCCCGCAGAGGGAATGCTGAAGGTGTACTCGGACGATCCTGACAGCGGAGAGGAGGGCTACGGGGTGACCCTGTTGTCCAACAAGACCGGCCCCTGCATCCAGGTCGAGCCGCGGACCGTGGACTTTGAGGGCAAGGTCGTCGGCACCGTCTCGACCATCGATGTGAAGGTCACGAGCTGCGGAACCGAGCCCCTCTCGATCTCTCATATCGGGATCGGACCGGATTCATCAGAGGACTTCACCACCAGCTACGCCGGTCTCCCTGGAGACCTCAGCGAGACGGGACCGACGCCTCAGAGCCCTCTCATCGTAGGCGTGAACGAGTTCATTACGCTCCCGGTCACCTTCGTGCCGGACGCCGTGAACCCCAAGGACAGCGACAACCTCGCGATCCCCGACCTGGGGACCCTCGAGATTCACAGCGACGCCTTCGAGTCCCTCGTTGAGGTGGAGCTCATGGGAGCGGGCGCCGAGATCGACTGCCCCACGGCTGTGATCCTCGTCGAAGAGGGCGAGGAGGTGATCCCCCAGACCGTGCTTCATCTCGACGGGAGCCAGAGCTACGCGCCCTACGGCCCGGTCGTGAAGTGGCTCTGGGAAGTGGATCAGCCCGAAGGGAGCCAGGAGACCTTCGTCCCCACGGCTTCGGATTCCAACCCCGTGTTCGCCGCCAATGTGGTGGGCGTCTACACCTTCCGGCTCCGAGTCTGGGATGAGAACAACACAGAGTCCTGCCCAGGCCCCGCGGAGTACAAGGTCGTTGTTCAGCCCGATCAGGCGATCCACGTGGAGCTCACCTGGGTGACCGAGGGTGACCCGGATGAGACGGACACCGGCTTCGCTGCGGGTACGGATCTCGATCTGCACTTCACGCATCCAAGCGCGACCGGGCCTGACCTCGACAAGGACGGCCTCCCCGATCCCTGGTTCGACAAGAAGTGGGACTGCTTCTGGTACAACGGCGAGCCCGACTGGGGCAGCTTCGATCCCAACGCCAACGACAACCCGTCGCTCGACCGTGATGACACCGACGGGGCCGGCCCTGAGAACCTGAACCTCGCGGTGCCGGAGGACGACACGACCTACCTGGTCGGGGCCCACTATTGGCAGTCGAATGGCTTCGGGGACGTCGAGGCGACGGTGCGTATCTTCAGCTACGCCTCGGAGATCTACACCAAGAGCCAAGCGCTGGTGGAGCGAGACATGTGGAAGGTCGCGACCGTCCACTGGCCGTCGGTCCAGGTGGAGCCCTTCACCGACGTAGATACGGACCTTGAGCACGTCGTCGCGGACTACACGAACCCGTTCTTCTTCACACCGTGATGTGCCGTCATCTCTTGCTCGGGTCGTTGATCGCGACCCTGGCGGGGTGCGCCTCCATGAGCGCCGAAACGAAGAGCGCGACGTCGCATCTTCAAGCGGCCGAGCGCTTGGGCCACGTCGCCATCGAGACCGTCGCTTCGGCCGAGGCCCCTCTCGTGTTCATCACCGAGGCGCGGATCATGACCGCCGCTGGAGAGATCCATGAGCAGGGCTACATCGCCATGGCCAACGGCAGGATTGAGGCGGTCGGCGTCGGCGCTCCGCCGAGCACCGATGGCGCCCACGTCATCGCGGCCCCTGGCATGGTCGTCACGCCTGGCCTGATCGACACCCACTCTCATCTCGGTGTCTACCCAGCCCCGTCCGCCAAGGCGCACTCGGATGGCAACGAGATGACCACGCCGATCACCGCGGGTGTCTGGGCGGAGCACGCCTTCTGGCCTCAAGACCCGGGCATTCAACGAGCGCTCATGGGCGGGGTCACGACCCTCA
>CALCNF010000182.1 GCA_937897815.1 uncultured Pseudomonadota bacterium
AGGGAGCGCATCGACCGACGCGACAGTCCGCAGACGCCGTGTCCGCTCGTGCAACCGTTGGCCAGGCGTGTTCCGACACCGACCAGGAGCCCTGCGCCTCCGACCAGGGGCAGGCTGCGGGTCGCCGGCTCTTGAATGACCTCTGGAGCGACCGCCATCAGGAGGCCACCACCGACGAGCAGGCCCACGACGAAGGTCGCGCGCCAGGGCGTGTCAGAGGTCCAGCGAATCAGCAGTCCATCGACGATCCCGCAGATCCCCGAGACCCGTCCGTTGAGGAGCAGGAGCGCGGAGGCGGACAGTCCGATGAGCGCGCCGCCCGCGATGGCCATGAGGATAGATTCGGTCAAGGTTGTGCTCCCGGTCTCTTCCGACGAAGTCGGTTGGGTTTCACCGCTGGCCGCTCAGAGTAGGTAGGGAGGGCCGCCGAAGACAACAAAACCGATCTGCTGAATCGGGCGCTTACGCCGACGAAGACGACTCGTTGAGCGCCGCGCGAACCGCGTCTCGCTGGAGGTGGACGAGGTGGGCGACCAGATCTCCTGGCCGCGCCCAATGGAGGGCCGCGCGGATGGACGCGACCTCATCCTCGTGGACGGTCAGGGCCTCGGAGGGCTGTCCCAGGCTCTCCAGCTTCGCGCGCATCATCTCGGTGACCTCACCTGATTCGCGGCCTCGCTCATATCCCACCACCTCTCGCAGGGAGACCTGGTCGGGTCGAGCCTCCCAGACGGCCTCCGAGAGGCTCAAGATGTCCTCGTCGCCGCGGTCTCCGGCCTGGCCGAGGCTCACCCACAGGCGGGCCTCGGGTCGGTCGGCCAGGAGGCCTTGGGCCATCCTGAGGATGGCGCGAACGCCGTGGGGGTTGTGGCCGAAGTCCAGGAGCAGCTGCACACCATGATGGTCCATCAGCTGACACCGGCCCGGGTTGTCAGAGAGCTCGGAGCCGAAGTCCATGAGCCCCGTCTTGATCGCCTTGAGGTCCACCCCGATAGCGTCACACAGCGCGGCGGCTGCCAGGGCGTTCGCTACGTTATGCAGCGCCGTCCCGCCGTAGGAGGAGGGCAGGGCGCGGGCCTCCAGGATCTTCTCTCGCGCGCCACCGCGACAGCGGCTGAGCCAGCCGTCCTCCAGGACCCACGCCTCGCCGCCGGCCTCTACGTGGGCCTCAAGCCAGGCGCTCATGGGCGTCGTCGTGAACCAGGTCACGGGAGCGCCCTCTGCCTGACCCAGCTTCACGAGGAGCGGGTCATCCGCGTTGAGCACTCTGCGCCCGGTCGGCTTCACCGCCTTGCAGACGAGACCCTTGGCCTCGGCCATGTCTTCCTTCGTGAGCACGCCATAGTCGCCCAGGTGGTCGCTGGCGATGTTCGTGATCAGCGCCGCGTCGCAGGTGTCGAGGACAAGGCCACGGCGAAGGATGCCTCCGCGGGCGGTCTCGAGCACCGCGACGTTGACGTCTTCGTGACGCAGAACGCGGCGGGCGGCGCCCGGCCCGGTCCAGTCGCCGCGCTCCACCTCCACGCCGCTCACGACCACGCCGTCCGACGACGTGCAGCCTGGAGTCATGCCCGCCGCCTGGAGGATCCGGGTGGTCATCCGCGTCGAGGTCGTCTTTCCGTTGGTCCCCGTGATGTACACGACGGGGATCGCCTCGAGACCCTCCCAGTCCACCTCCACAGGCGCCGGCAGGGACGCGGCCTCCCAGGTTCGGCTCTTCGCGCCCATGCCTAGAGAGACCTCATCGTCGTCCCATACGAAGGGCACATTGCGCTCCGCGGCGGCCGCCTGCAGCGCCATCATGGCGGGGTTGGACTCGTGAGCGATGGACGCGCGAATCGCCTCCGCGGTGTCCTCTAGGCGGGGCGCGTCACCTCGCACCCTCGCCAGGGCCCACTCGTTGATCTCCGTCGCCGCGTACAGGGCGTCCAGAGGCGCGTCCATGAGCAGGGTCACGCCGCCAGACCACGAACGGGACCACCGCTCCACCCGGGGCCATCCGAGCGACGTGATGAGCTCATCGACGGCCTCGGACCACGAGGCCGCGATGGCGTCTGCGTCTTCGCCTGGCCCGAGCCGCACCTCAGCGACCGCGCCAGCGCGACCGCTCAGGAGGTTCAGCCCGGTGAGGCGTCTTGAGTCTCGAAGCTCCACGGCGACGCTCAGTCCTCTTCGACCCGCGCGAGGCGCACGCCACGCTCGTCCTGGATCAGCTCGCCCTCGGGGAGCTGGACGGCGATGTCGTGCATGGGCAGCGAGAGGACGTATTCAGCGTCGGACTGGACCGCAGGCTCAGGAATGGCGTTGGACTCCTCGCCGAAGCGGGTGATCTGCTTCCAGCACCGAGTGCAGTCGTCGCCGAAGACCAGCAGGAGGTCGTCACGCTTGGCCAGGCGGAGCGCGAACTCCAGGGCCTCTGGCTCATCGGGTACGATGCTGATCTGCTCGGGTGAGACTCCGCGGGCCAGGAGGACCTCCTCCATGATGCGGGGGATCTCGCCGTCGTCGCGGCCGCGCTTGCGGTCATCCTGACGCAGAACATAGTGAGCGAATTGACCCTCCGCGGCGTACTCGGCGATCTGCCGGACGTCCTCGTCGCGGCGATCTCCAGGAGCGGCGACCACGCACAGGCGTCGACCCTTCACCTCCATCCGCCGAGCCAGGTCCACCATGCAGCGCACGGCGACCGGATTGTGCCCGTAGTCGAGGACGACCCGGAAGGGCAGCTCGTCGTAGACATTCAGGCGACCAGGAACCTGGAAGAAGGACGTGTCGAAGGTTCGAAGCCCTTGCCGGATGTTGTCGATGCGCGTGTCCATGGCGTAGGTGATCAGCGCCGCGAACATGGCGTTTTGGACGTTGTGGAGCGCCTTGCCCTCGAGGGTCGCGGGGACGAGCTGGGTCCAGATCAGCGGGAGGTGATTACCCTGGTCGTACAGGGTGATCATCTGCCCGTTGATGCCCTCCTCGAGGACGGCTGCGAGCCCACCCGCCTGGATGTGCTGACGGACCAGGTCATTCTTGGGGTTCATGGTGACGTAGCCGATGCGCTCGGCCTCGGTGTGGTCGGCCATCTGGAGGCAGAGGATGTCGTCGGCGTTCAAGATGGCGCAGTCCTGGGCCACCTCGGCGACGACGCGCTTCACGGCCGCGAGCTCCTCCACGGTGTCGATGCCGCCGAGACCCAGGTGATCCCCGCTCACGTTCAAGACCGCGCTCACGTTGGACCGGCGGTAGCCGAGCCCGGCGCGCAGGAGGCCGCCACGGGCCGTCTCGAGCACGGCGGTGTCCACCTTCGGGTCACGCAGGACCATGCGCGCGGACGTGGGGCCTGTCATGTCTCCGGCGGCCGTGCGCTCGCCGTCGATGTAGACGCCGTCGGTCGTCGTCAGACCAACCGTGGCGCCGCTCATCTTGAGGACGTGAGCGACCATACGCGCGGTTGTTGTCTTGCCGTTGGTACCGGTGATCGCCGCGATGGGGATGCGGGTCGGCGTCCCCGGAGGGAACAGCATGTCGATCACGGGACCGGCGACGTCGCGGGATTGCCCCTCGGTCGGAGCCACATGCATGCGGAAGCCCGGCGCCGCGTTGATCTCACAGATCGCGCCGCCGATCTCACGGTAGGAGCGGGTGACATCCGGGGTGATGAAGTCGACACCAGCGACGTCGAGGCCGATGGCCGTCGCGGCTCGCACGGCCATCTCACGGTTGTCCGGGTGCACCTCGTCCGTGAGGTCGATGGCCGTGCCGCCGGTGGAGAGGTTGCCCGTCGACCGAAGGTAGAAGACCTCACCGGCCTTGAGCACGGTCTCATTCGTGTAGCCGGCCGCCTTCATCAGGCGCTCGGCCTGGTGGTCGATCTCCAGACGGGTGAGGACCTTCTCGTGGCCGATGCCGCGTCGCGGGTCCCGGTTCACCTCCTCGACGAGCTCTACGATGTTCTGCGTCCCGTCGCCGATCACGTGACCCGGGATGCGCTTGGAGACCGCTACGAGGACGCCGTTCACGACAAGCATGCGGTGATCGAACCCAGCGATCATCTTCTCGACCAGGACGCTGCGGGAGTGCTCCTGCGCCTTTCCGACGGCGATCTCGACCTGCTCCGATGTCTCCAGATCCAGGCTCACGCCGCGGCCATGATTCGCGTTGAAGGGCTTCACCGCGATGGGGTAGCCGATGCGCTCGGCCGCTCGGACGGCCGCTCGGGTGGTCCGCACCAGCTCCTGACGCGGGACGGGGAGGCCGAGGTCCGTGAGGATCTGGTTGGTCTCCTCCTTATCCGAGGCGATGTCGACGGCGATGTGTCGGGTCTCCGAGGTGATCGTCGCCTGGATGCGCTTCTGGTAGCGGCCGTGGCCGAACTGCACCAGGGAGTAGTCGTTGAGGCGAATCCAGGGGATGTCTCGCTCCTCCGCAGCGCGAACAAGAGAAGCCGTGGACGGACCCAGCTGACGGCGCTGGGCGAGCCCGATCAGCTCCTCGAGCTCCGTCTGGAAGTCGAAGTCTTCGGGCTTGAAGCGCGGCTTCTCGCAGAGCTCCGTGGGGAGCAGGTGCTCGATGAGTGCCAGGCCGAGCTTGGCGGCCTGAAGACCTACGCGCTCTTCCTCGTAGGAATAGACGACGTGGTAGCAACCCTCGTCCCCTGTGCCGCGGGTCTTCCCGAAGGTCACGCTCGCGCCGGCCAGCTGCTGAAGCTCGATGTTGATGTGCTCAAGGACGTGGCCCATCCAGGTGCCCTCATCCTCAGAGAGTCGTCGCAGAAAGCCCCCGGGCTCTCCATAGCTGCAGCCGTGCTCATGAAGCGTCGGGATCGCATCGACCAGACCGGGGACGAACCCCGGGATCTTGGCGCTCGGCCATTGTTCCAGGTTCTCCAGATCCAGGGTCAGCCGGATCACGGGGAAGTGGGCGTATAGGTTAGGTCCTCGGTAGACGCGCTGCTCGACGAGTTTCATGGCTCACCTCACGGTTGTGTAGGCTCTCGCGTGTTGAGATCGAAGCTCCCGCCGTGCGGCAGGATGTGAAGAACGACGTTGGTCATACAGATGGGTTTGCCCTCGGCGATGTCCGCCACCGACGAGTACGTGAGCTTGCTTACGTCCACGACCGTCACGGCGCCAGAGCCCTGCACGCGCAGGATGTTATCGGGCGAGATGAAGGCCGCTGTGTCCTCATCGAGGCCCAGGCCCACGGCGAACGGGTTGTAGGCCAGGGCCGACAGGAGTCGCCCGAGGCGATCCCGCTCTCGGAAGTGCTGGTCGCCCATCACCCGGTTGGTCAGGCCGAGGCCCGGGGTCAGAGACACCATGCCGGCCTGAGGCGTCGAGCCGGTCTCTCCATAAGCGATCATGTGCTCGGGAAGGATGGCCGCACCCGCCGACGTGCCTCCGACGATGACGCCGCGCGCGTTGAGTCGGCGAACCTGGGTCGCGACGGCGGTGCCGCCCAGTACGGTGGAGAGGCGCAGCTGGTTTCCGCCCGTGTAGAAGACGGCGGTGGAGCGCTCCAGGGTGTCGAGCCAGTCCTTGCGCTCAGTCTCGGCCCGGGTTCGATAGGGCAGCGACGTCGCCGCGCCCGCTCCCAGCGACTCGAAGAGCTCGACGTAGTTCGGCCCGGTCTCCTCGAGCTGGCTCGCCGTTGGGATCACCGCGATCCGAGCGTCCTCACCGCCAGCCACGCGGACGAAGCGGCGAAGGATCTCCGGGTGGTTGATCTTCTCTTCGGCGCCACCGATGGGGACGATCCAACCGCGCTGTGCGTCATTCTCGCTACGAGCAGGACTCAATGTGGACTCCAGGTCTTTTGGGGTAGGGCGGACGCCTGGGGCGCTCGCGCTCTTCGTCAGTTCTTGGGCTCAAAGGGGCCCGGGGTTAGGACCACGCCGTCGTGGACCATGAGCTTTCCGCCAGCCCACAGATGACGGACGTCGCCCTCGGGGCTGAGCGCGACGAGGTCCGCGTCTCCGCCGACCACGACGCGACCCTTCTGGGGGAGGGCGAGTACCCGGGCGACGTTGGAGGTGAACACGGGCAAGAAGTCCTCAAGGGGCTCAGAGCGTTTGAGGAGCTCCTGAATGGCCTCGAGCAGCGTGATGGGATCGCCGATGTCCATCTGGATGAGGCGACCGTCCTCGTCGAAGGTCGGCAGGCAGCCCGCGCCGTCCGACGAGCAGGTCAACCGATCCATGGGTAGACCTTCGGCACGCCACTGGGCGATGGCCTCGGCGGCCATGAGGGTCTCTCCATCCTCCGGGAAGGCCGTGAGATCGACCGTGACGCCGCGATCCACGAGCTTCTTCGCGGCGTCAAAGAGCCATCGCTCCCGGTTGATGTGAGTTGGGTGATAGACCCGAGCCGGGATCTCCGCCGTGTCGAGCGCGCGCTCGATGAGCTCAAAGCCCCGCTCTCCGCTCCCCATGTGGCAGTGGAGCACGCCGGCTTTGCCTGAGATCATGCCCGCCACGTAGACGTCCGAAGCCACCCGCAGCACCTCATCGAGGGTGGGCTGGGACGAGCGGTGGTCGCTCAGGGCCAGCTCGCCCACGCC
>CALCNF010000183.1 GCA_937897815.1 uncultured Pseudomonadota bacterium
CTCACGGTCTCTATGGCCGTCGAGCCTGCCCTCCAGCATCGCGCCTCCCGCTCATTGGGTCGGGCCCTTGAGGACCTCGCCCGGCGTCAGGGGTTCCCGGGCCCCCTGGGTACGATGTCCCGAGACACATTCCACGAGCGCGCCAAGCGGTGGCTCCCCGCCGAGCCTGCCAAGCAGGGCAATCGCCTCTTGGCCTGGGTGAGCGAGGTGCGCAACAGCTCGGCGGACGTCGAGCTTGCGCCCGGCGTCATCGGCCGCCTGCAGATCGACCGCACCTCCTGGGCGGGTCGGTACAAGGGCCTCCCTCGGCTGAAGTCGGGCAAGATCGACCGTAAGGGCAAGGCCAGCTTCAAGCCCAAGCTCCGAGACCTTAGAAGCGCGCTGGAGCGCGGAGACGTGATCCTCGTGGACGTCCGCGGCCAGTGGCAGGGGACCCGATTCGTGGACCTCGTCCCCATCCCCCTGGTGGAGGGCGCCATGGTCTCCTACCCGCTCCTGTCCGGCGGCCTGGACACCCTGGTCGGCGGCTGGGACTTTGATCGCAGCGAGGTGCAGCGCGCCCTGGCGCTCCGACAGACAGGCTCCCTGATCAAGCCGGTCTTCTACTCCCTCGCCTATGACATGGGCGTGCCCCCCTCGGCGCACTTCTCCGGTGAGTCCTTCCACGAGGGCGAGTACAACCCCACCGGCGACAAGGCTACCGCCGGGGCGCTCCTGTGGGACGCCCTCGCCTTCTCCATGAACGCCATGAGCCTTCGGGTCCTGCGCGAGCTCAAAGAGCGCCTGCCCTCCAAGCGCGGCCAGGCGGATCTGACGCGGCTCAGGGACTGGGGCAAGAAGCTCGGCCTGGGTCGAACGCTCCAGGGCAACCCGTCCGAGGTCCTCGGAGCCGACCAGACCCCGCTGGACATGGCGCGCGCCATGGGCGTCTTCGCCGCCCGCGGACTCCCTCCCTCCGTGCCGCTTATCCGCAAGGTGAGCGACGTCAGCGGGCGCATCCTCGAAGAGGACATGCAGCCCGTCGACCCCCACGCGAACCTGGGCGACGCGGTCCGAGCGCTCTGGCGAACCGCCATCACGCCCATCGCCCCCGCCATCTCGCCAGCCACCGCTTATATCACCATGGCGAACCTCCAGGAGGTCGTCACGCGCGGCACGGCCAAGGACGCCAAGAAGCTGGGGGTCCAGGCGGGCGGGAAGACCGGCACCCTCCCCTACGACGTCTGGTACGGCGGGTTCACGGCCCACCGGGTCGCCGTCGCGTGGCTCGGCGCCGATCGACGTGAGCGACCGCTAGGTAAATCGGAGAAGGTCAACAAGGTCTACGGGGGCGATACGGCGCTGCCGGCCTGGATCTCCTTTATGCGTGACCTGAACAAAGACCGGGCGACGCGAGACCTCACGGAGAAGCCTCCGAAGGATGTGCTGCACCTCCGGATTGACTCCGACACGGGGCTCCTGGCTCGGCAGGACGGCGTTATCATCCCCCACCGTCGTGAGGCGGTGCCAACGGAGTTCGCCGACGACCCGCTCCTCGAAGAGGACACCCAAGCGCTGGAGGCGGAGTTCTGATGACCTTGCCCTCGCGCCCGCGTCGCGCGTAGGATCGCGCGGCTGCACTACCCGTCGATCGGGTAACACAAAGGAGTTGAATGTTCGGACTTGGCACATGGGAGATGGCGATCATCTTGGCCGCGGCCTTGATCTTCATCGGACCCAGCAAGCTCCCGGAGCTGGCCAGGACCCTCGGCAAAGGCATGCGCGAGGTGAAGCGCGCCATGGCGGGCTTCGAGACCGAGGCCCGCAAGGCCGTGGAGATCCCGCCCGAGCAGCCGACCGGTCAAGCGGCGGCTGAGGCCCCCGAGGAGACCCTGGAGGACGACGTCCAGGACGAAGCCGGGACACCACCGCACCCGAACAGCGCCGACGGGCTCGACGAGCCTCTCGGAGACGAGCCCGAAGTACAGGAGACCGTCGGGGACTCCCTGTTCAGCGCTCCTGAGGGTCCGCGAGTCGCCGCCGGGCGACCGAGCGCGGCCTATTCGAGCGCACCTGAGGTCACGGAGGGCGACGAGCCCGCCAATGAGGCAGACACCAACACGAAGCCCGACGAGCGCACGTTGGAAGGCGCGGAGACAAGCTGAGCCTTGAGTGAACCGCACGCCATGATGTCCTTCACGGACCACCTCACGGAGCTCCGGATGCGCCTGGTTCGCTCCGCGATGGCGCTGGCGCTCGGCTTCTTCGTCTGCTGGTCCTTTCGCATCGAGCTCTTCAGCTTCCTCGCCGAGCCCATCAGCCGGGCGCTCGCCGACAACGGCGTCTATCAGTTTCACGCCATTCACATCACCGAGAGCATCCTGGTCTACCTCAAGACCAGCTTCGCGGCGGCGGTGATCCTGACGAGCCCCTGGACCTTCTACCAGGGCTGGTCTTTCGTGAGCCCTGGCCTCCTGTCCAAGGAGCGCGGCTTCTTGATCCCCGTGACGGTGTTCACGGTGATCTTCTTTCTGATCGGCGCGGCCTTCGCCTACCAGGTCATCCTCCCCTTCATCACCGACTGGCTCACGAAGCTCACCACCGAGGGCGGGCAGGCCGTGGTGATGATCACCCTGCAGAACGCCTTCTCCACGGCCCTGATCTTCCTCGTGATGTTCGGCCTGGTCTTTCAGCTCCCTTTAGTCATCTTCTTCCTCTCGCTCTTCGGGCTCGTGAGCGCCCGGGGTCTCGTGGGCTTCTTTCGGTACTTCGTGGTCTTGAGCTTCGTCGCCTCGGCGATGCTGACCCCGCCCGACCCCATCAGCCAGGTCCTGATGGCCCTGCCCTTGAACGTCCTCTACGCTTTCGGGATCCTGGTCGCCTGGGGCGTCGAGCGCTCCCGAGCCGCCGAGGGCGAAGGTCCGAGCGCCGGAGCGACCCTGACGCGACTCATGGGAGCGAGCCTCTTGCTTCTGGGCCTGGCGACCTTCTTGATCGTCGGGTTCGTTCGCTCCCTGCCTCAGCGGGATCTCATCGAGCTCGCGCCGGCTGAGACCGCATGGGTGATCCACGCCAATCCCTCGGCCCTCGCGGGGCAAGATGACCTCGGACGCGCCGCCTCGGGCGCTCTGGCGATGAGCCCCTGGCTCACGACACTTAAGGACGCAGGCGTCGCCATCTCCGAGGTTCGCGAGGCGGCCCTCGTCGCCAACGACGAGGGCGCCAGCGCCGTGATGGTTCGCCAGATCGGCCTTGGAGACCGAGGACTGAGCCTCGATGAGAAGAGCGAGCTCGCCCTCGCCCGTCTCGATCCCGACACCATCGCCCTGGGCGAGGTGTCCATGGTCCAGAAGATCGCCGCCATCGCCGCCGGGACGGAGTCTCCCGCCGCCATGAGCGACGAGGACGACCGCCTGGTTGCCACCCTCAGGACCGCAGGGCCGATCTGGGCATGGCTGCCGAACCCAGCGGGCGCTCCGGGCCTGCTGGGCTCCCAGCTCGCCATGGAGGCGGCGTCCGTGGGCGCCGCCATGACCAACACGGAGCCGACTCGGATCGTGCTCCGGGTCCACGGCAAGGACGTGGAGCGCGCGGTGACCCTTGAGAGCCAGCTCGACCAGATTCGCGCCCAGGCCTCGGCCAAGGGCACCATCGACGTGGAGCTGGAGCGAGCGCTCCGGGCGGTGATCAACGAGATCAGCCGAGACGCCAACCCCGATCGCAGGACGCGCCTTCGAGCCATCGAGAAGCGCCTGGCCAAGTCCAGCGACGCGACCGGCTCGTCGGTGCCCGCGATCTCCTCGCTGGAGGACGCGGCCTCCGCCTGGACGCTCCACAGAGAGGGGACGCGCACCACCCTGGGCGCCGATCTCGCGAGCCCAGCCCTCGGCCCGCTCCTCAAGCGCATCGGAACGGCACTGCCATGAACGCGGCCACCGCCGCGGGCCTGGCGCTCCTCGTCTACTTCCTGGGCTACCGGTTCTACTCCAAGTACCTGGCCGAGAAGGTCTACAGCCTCCGCGAAGACGCTGTCACTCCAGCCCACAGAATCAACGACGGGGTCGACTACGTGCCGACCCGTAAGTGGGTGCTCTTCGGGCACCACTACGCCTCCATCGCCGGCCTCGCGCCCATGCTCGGGCCCGCGGTCGCCGTCATCTGGGGCTGGGTGCCTGCCCTCCTTTGGGTCGTCTTTGGCTCGCTGCTCGTCGGCTGCGTCCAGGACTTCGGCGCGGTGGTCTTGAGCGTCCGCGCGGACGGCAAGTCCATCGGCCAGGTCGCGGAAGGGATCATCGGCAAGCGGGCCAAGACCCTCTTTCACCTGATCATCTTCTTCTTGGTCGCGCTCGGCATGGGCGTCTTCGTCTTCGTCATCGCCTTCCTCTTCAGCCCCGCCCCGGTGCCTGAGCAGGCCCACATCCACTTCCCTCAGGCGGTCTTGCCCTCCTTTGGGCTCATGGTCATCGCGGCCATCGTCGGCTGGCTCACCTTCAAGAAGGGCATGGCCTGGCGCCCCCTGGCCACGGCGGGCTTCATCGGGCTGATCCTGCTCATCGTCTTCAGCACCCAGGACAGCGTGGTCGAGGCCACAGGCCTGGCGAACCCCGAGACGGCCCCGGGCCAGATCGGCTGGAGCTGGATCCTTCTGGGCTACGCCTTCATGGCCTCGGTCCTGCCGGTCTGGAGCCTGCTCCAGCCCCGAGACTTCTTAAACAGCCTGCTCCTCTACATC
>CALCNF010000184.1 GCA_937897815.1 uncultured Pseudomonadota bacterium
CCGAGGCCGTGTCGAGCACGGTGATCGGTTCGGCTTCGCCGCGAATGACTTCCTCGTTGATGACGACCTCCTTGATCGTATTCATCGAGGGAATCTCGTACATGATATCGAGCATGGCATCTTCCATGATCGCTCGGAGCCCTCGGGCGCCGGTCTTGCGGTCAAGGGAGAGCCTGGCGATCGCGCCAAGTGATTCATCCGTGAAGGTGAGCTTCACGCCGTCCAACTCAAACAGCCGCTGGTACTGTTTCACCAGGGCGTTCTTGGGCTCGACCAGGATCTTCACGAGGGCCTCCTCGTCGAGCTCCTGGAGGGTCGCCAGCACGGGGAGTCGGCCCACAAACTCTGGGATCAGGCCGTACTTGATCAGGTCTTCGGGCTGGCACTCACCGAGGATGTCCTCCTCTTGCGAGGCCACAATGCGCTCCGACTGGTCCGCCCCAAAGCCCAGGACGCGACGTCCGATGCGCTGCTCGATGACCGACTCCAGACCCGTGAACGCCCCACCGCAGATGAACAGGATGTTGCCCGTGTCCACGGGCAGGAACTCCTGCTGCGGGTGCTTGCGCCCGCCCTTGGGCGGCACCGAAGCGAGGGTGCCCTCGATGATCTTGAGGAGCGCCTGCTGGACGCCCTCGCCCGAGACGTCTCGGGTGATCGACGGGTTGTCAGCCTTTCGCGAGATCTTGTCGATCTCGTCAATGTAGATGATGCCGCGCTCCGCGCGCTCCTTGTCGTGGTCCGCGTTCTGGAGCAGGTTCACGATGATGTTCTCGACGTCCTCACCGACGTAGCCAGCCTCGGTCAAGGTCGTCGCGTCCACGATGGTGAAGGGCACGTTGAGGATGCGGGCCAGGGTCTGGGCCAACAGGGTCTTGCCGCTGCCGGTTGGGCCCAGGAGCAGGATGTTGGACTTCTGAAGCTCGACCGCCTCCTCGTCA
Organism: uncultured Pseudomonadota bacterium; assembly: GCA_937897815.1. Lineage (GTDB taxonomy): Bacteria > Myxococcota_A > UBA9042 > PHBI01 > CALCNF01 > CALCNF01. The sequence continues at coordinate 942 of CALCNF010000184.1, forward strand.
TCGTCAGCGGACGCGTCGATACGCTTGTAGTGGTTGTAGACCGCGACGGAGAGCACTTTCTTCGCGCGCTCCTGGCCGACCACGTAGGTGTCTAGCGTCTCACGGATCTCATGAGGCTTCGGGAGCGCGCTCATCTCGCCGAAGGAGTCCTCTTTCTCGGTCTCCTCCCGGATGATGTCGTTGCACAGCCCGATACACTCGTCACAGATGTAGACCGTGGGTCCAGCGATGAGCTTCTTCACCTCGCGCTGACTCTTTCCGCAGAACGAGCAGCAGAGATTGTTGTCGCGTCGCCTATCCATCGTGTTGGGGATTCCTGGGTTCGTGGGTGGTGAAAGGTCTCGCGCGCGCATGCCGCGGTCTCGCGCGAGGAGAGCGGCCTCTCGACACCATGCGCCGGGAAGGCTCTCAGGTCCAATCCTGGCCACGATAGCCCATGAGTCTGGGCGTCGCAACGTCCGTTAGCGTCGTCAGGCTTACCGGATCAGAGGCCCCGTCGACCTGGCTTGGCCGAGGAGGAGTACAGACAGGGTAGGGGGCGCTCGATCCTACTCTTTTCGGCTCACGATCTGGTCAATGATCCCGTACTCGAGAGCCTCTTGCGGACGCAGGAAGAAGTCGCGGTCCGTGTCCGTTCGGATCACGTCGGGCTCTTTGCCTGTGTGCAGGGCCAGGATCTCATTGATCTGCTGCTTGATAAAGACGATCTCTTTGGCGGCGATGTCGATATCCGTGGCCTGACCACCGATCCCGCCGAGGGGTTGGTGCAGCATGATTCGTGAATGGGGCAGGGCGAAGCGCTTGCCCTTCTCGCCGGCCGTGAGGAGCAGCGCGCCCATGCTCGCGGCCTGTCCAATGCAGATCGTCGAGATGGGGCAGTTCACGAACTGCATCGTGTCGTAGATCGCGAGCCCCGCTGTGATCGAGCCTCCTGGAGAGTTGATGTAGAGGCTGATCTCTTTTTCAGGATCCTCACTCTCCAGAAACAGGAGCTGTGCGATCACGACGTTGGCCACGAGGTCGTTGACCTCGCTTCCCAAGAAGATGATTCGGTCCTTGAGCAGCCTGGAGAAGATTCCCCACTCGCGCTCTCCGCGATGGGTGTGCTCGATGACGGTCGGGATCATCGTCATGTTCGTTGCCCTCACTCTTCCGGGTTGTCGCTGTCGTCCGTGTTCGCCGCGCCTTCGTCTGCGGAGGTCTCCGCCTCAGGCTCAGCGTCTGTGATGTTGGCATGCTCCTGAACCAGGTCAAGGGCCGCGCGCTCCAGGAGCTCAAGACGGAGCCCCTCTCGTGCCTCCTCACGCTCGTAATGCGTTGCGGCTTGCTCGCCGCCCGAGGCGATGCGCTCATCAAGTTCAGACTGGAGCGCGTCGTCATCGACGCCTACGCCCTCGGCCTCCGCGAGCGCCTCCAGAAGCAGGAAGCGCTTCACGGCGGTCTCGGCCTCGACCGCCAGCTGCTGCTGGTTGGACTGGGCCATCTGAACCGCCTGCTCGTGCGGAATGCCCTGCATGGCCATCATCATGACCAGTCGACGGGCGCTGTGCTCCAGCTGTCCTCGAACCATCGCAGGTGGCGCCAGGAAGGTGTGACGCTCGATCAACATGGCGACGGTCTTGTCGTCCAGCTGCTGCTTGCGCTCTTCATCGGCTCGGCCTTGCAGGCGGTCCGCGATGTCCGCGCGCAGCGCGTCGACCGTGTCAAAGCCGACGTCCTGGGCGAAGTCGTCATCCAGCTCAGGGAGCTCCTCAGAGAACAGACCCTCGACCTTGACGCTGAACACGGCGGGCTTGCCCGCCATCTCGGCGTGGCCGTAGTCCTCAGGGAAGGAGACCGAGACCTCTCGCTCCTGACCGACCTCTGCGCCAACGAGCTGCTCTTCGAAGCCCGGGATCAGCTGACCGCTGCCCAGCTTGATCTCCATGCCCGACACGGAGAGGCGATCATCGGGTGTCCCATCGAGGCTTCCGCCGCCGTCGACGACGACCACGTCGCCGTCCTGGGCGCCGCGTCCCTCCACGGGGATCCGCTCTTTGTTCTGCTCGCGCCGGAACTCCAGCTCCTGGTCGATGACGGCGGGGTCCACGGTCGCGGGCACGACGGAGAGCTCCAGGGCCTTCCAGTCGTGGACCTTCACCTGTGGCTTCACCTCGACGCGCATGTGGTAGGTCAGCGCCTCGCCCGGCTGGGCCAGCGAAGGCTCAACCTGTGGCTGCGACACGATGGTGCGGTCGACCGAGTCGATCGCGGCGTCCATGGAGCCCTCGATCAACTTCATCGCGGTGTCGGCCGCGACCTGTTGACCATAGAGCTTTCGGACCATGTCCATCGGAGCCTTTCCGGCTCGAAAACCCTTCACGCGCGCCGTGCCGCGCGCCCTCTTCAATTGGGAGGCGTACTCGCGGTCCACGGCGTCTGCTGGCAGCTCGACGGCCACGCGCAGTTCGACGTCGGAGAGAGTCTCAATAGAGGTCTGCATGGTGCCACCTATGGTGTGGTGCGAGAGGGGGGACTCGAACCCCCACGGCTAGGCCACTGGTACCTAAAACCAGCGCGTCTACCAGTTCCGCCACTCTCGCTGAACTCGAAATGAACGAAGTAAAAACTAGAAGAGGACAGACCGCCTGGACGGCCTGTCCTCATTCATGTGGTGGGCGTGGAAGGACTTGAACCTTCAACCTACGGATTAAGAGTCCGGTGCTCTGCC
>CALCNF010000185.1 GCA_937897815.1 uncultured Pseudomonadota bacterium
CTGCGCATTCGCCAGCTCTCCCTCGAGGAAGACTCGTGCCGCGAGATCTCGGATGAGGGACACAGGATCGTCTTTCGAACCGATCGTTTGGGCATGCCGCTCACCGAGGCGGTGACCGAGCCTGACCTCCTGACGCCCCTGGATGTGAAGCGCGGCGCAGAGCTCCTCGCGCGGGTCGCACAGGCGTCAGGGCACGCCAGGCGAGGACCCGGTGCGGCGCGTCAGGACGTGAACGTCTCCATCGCAGGAGGACGACGTGTCGAGATCAAGGGCGTGTGGAGCCACAAGGTGCTCCCGAGCCTGGTTCACACCGAGGCCTTTCGCCAGCTGAACCTCCTGCGCATTCGCGCCGAGCTCCTACGCCGCGGTGTCGAAGAGGCCGCGCTCACCATCCCCGATCACGGTCTCCCCTGGGAGGTCAGCGACCTGTGCGTCGAGGCGAGCTCTCTTCTTAGGAAGACCGACTTCGCGCCTGTCCGCAGTGCTCTGGAAGCAGGCCAGGTGGCCGCGGCTGTGCGATTGCCCGGCTTCGGCGGACTCATGGCGCACCGAACCCAGCCGGGGATGAACCTCGCCAGCGAGATCGCCGGTCGGCTGCGCGTGATCGCTTGCCTCGTCGGGCGACCCTTCATGATCGACTCCTCAGTGGAATACGGACTGCTCGGAAGCGAGTGGGCGCAGGTTCGAAAGAGCCTCTCGGCCGGCTCCCGTTCGGAGGACGCCATCATCGTGCTCTGGGGAGATATCCTCGACGTGGCCACTGGCTGCCGCGAGGTGCTCCTTCGGGCCATCGATGCGCTGGAGGGCGTGCCGGCAGAGACCCGACAGGCCTTCGCCGACAGCACGACAGGCTTCGAGAGAATCCTGCCAGGCGCGGACCGCATGTACCCCGACACGGATACGCCCCCTGTCGCCGTGGATGACGCCTGGGTTCAGGAGATCGAGAAATCGCTACCAACGGAGCCGTGGACGCTCCACAAAACCTACGTCGCTCAGGGGCTCCCCAACGACCTTGCCTGGCGGCTCGTCGACGCTCCGTGGCGAGACCTCTACGACGCCCTGGCCCCCCAAAGCACAGCGGCGGCGCTCCTGCTGGCGCGCGCCCTGGAGCGACACCTGACGCGCCCTGCGCGCGCAGGAAAGGACCTCCCAAGCGCCGAGCAGCTTCAACCCATGATGCGAGTCCTTGAGGACGGGGGACCGGTGCGTCACGCCATCGACGCCCTCCTGGGCGCGGCGCTTCGAGACCCCGAGTTCAACGTGGAGGCCACGCTGGAGATGCTCGCGGAGCCGGCCAGCATCGGGGCCGCGCTGGAGCGGGTCCGCCGATCCGCCTCGGAGTTGAAGTCCGACGACCCGGGGGCGGCGACGCGCTGGGCCATGGGGCTGGTGATGCCCGGCCTGCTCGGTCGAGTCGAGCCCCTGGAGGTGAAAGCGCAGATCGAGGGGATCTTCGCTGAGGAGGTGGCGCTGGCATGAGCGAGACCACGGAAGAATATCGAGGCTATCGGGACCCGCTGCTCTCTGTCATGAAGGAGAACGGCGTTCGGGTCTGGTCGGAGATCACGGCGAAGACGACCCGCGGAGAGTTCTCGGGGCTGATCC
>CALCNF010000186.1 GCA_937897815.1 uncultured Pseudomonadota bacterium
CATCCGGGTTGTGTTGGCGCGTCCGGCGCCCTTGACGACCATCTCAACTTCGGTCCCTACGCTCCAACCTCCAGGCTCACCGGGGCCGCTGGCTCGCGCGCTGATCACCGCGTGACCGACCTTACTTCCAAGAGCGTAAACCCCATACCACTGCTCGCCTGCCCGGCGGGCGAGCCAGCGCTCGACCTCCTGCTCGGCCACAGTCGAGGGCTCAGGCGTCGCTTTCGGCGGCGCCGTGTCCACTCCTCCTGCAGGCGAAACCGGCGGCCCCTTGTCCTGGGAACAGCCCAAGAAAGCGGCCGCACAGAGGGTCGCCAGGGCAACGCAGGCGAGGCTTCGAGATGAGGGGGGGTTCATGCCTTGACCATGCCATAAGGGACCGAAGATCACAGCACTATCGGGAATGAAAATCAGCCCAACCTGGTTGGATGCGAAAGGTCGGCTGAGGCGCCATTCACAAGTGTCTTGCGGCCTCGATAAGGGTGTGCGATATTCGCGCCCAATTACCGGGGCTAGATCCCCGACTTTATCATTTAATTTCAAATGGTTAGGGCGCAAAAACAGCCCTCGTCGGCGACAGTTTGCCGGCGCCCAGGAGGTCCGATTCGATGAAGCTCAAGATGCTGATGCTGCTCGCATGCCTGCCCGCCTTCGTGGCGTGTGGTGGGGGAGAAGCTCCCGCGGATAAGGCGGCGGAGCCGGCTGTGGCGGCCGAGCCCGCGAAGCCAGCCGCACCTGCCGCTCACATCACCCTCAACGGCCAGGCTATGCCGGAGAAGGGTGCACCCGCTGACAAGACCAAGGTCCTCGTTATCGAGGTCTCGGAGTTCCAGTGTGGCTACTGCAAGAAGGCCGCTCCCGTTATGGAGGAGCTCAAGGCGGACTACCCAGACGCCGTGACGATCACCTACATGCACCAGCCGCTGGCCATGCATAAGGACGCGAAGGGCGCGGCAATTGCCTCCCTCGCGGCCCAGAAGCAGGGCAAGTTCTGGGAGATGCACGACAAGATGTTCGACAACATGCGTGCGCTCAAGAAGGACAACCTCGAGGCTTACGCCAAGGAGTTGGGCCTGGACGTCGAGCAGTACAAGAAGGACATCGCTGACCCGGCTTCGACGAAGTTCGTCGACACCAACCAGGCCATCGCCGTCGCACTTGGAGCTCGAGGAACCCCGGGCTTCTTCATCAACGGTAAGTCCATCAAGGGCTTCCGTCCGAAGGCTGAGTTCGCCAAGATCATCGATGAGGAGATCAAGGCCGCTGACGCCGCCGGCAAGATGGGCATCAACTGGGTCATGGAGCGAACCAAGGCCAACAACGAGAAGCTCTACAGCTTCGCCTATGATGGCAAGACGCCTCCGCCGGTCCCGGCCGCCAAGCCCCGCGCTCCGCGCCCGCCGGACAAGACGGTCTACAAGGTCAGCATCGACAAGAAGAAGGACGCCATCCGCGGCAACGTGGACGCACCTGTCACCCTCGCGGTCTTCAGCGAGTTCCAATGCCCGTTCTGCAGCCGCATCAAGCCCACGCTTGCCAAGGTTGAGGAGACCTACGGCGACAAGGTTCGAATCGTCTTCAAGCACAGCCCCCTTCCCTTCCACAAGGAGGCTCTCGGAGCTTCGGTGGCGGCGCTCTGTGCTAAGAATCAGGGCAAGTTCTGGGAGATGCACGACAAGCTCTTTGAGAACATGCGCGCGCTGCAGGTCGACAAGCTCGCTGGCTACGCTACGGCGATTGGCCTCAACGAGGGCAAGTTCAACAAGTGCCTCGAGAGCAACTACAAGAAGGACGGCGAGGGCAAGATCACCTGGGGCGGCAAGCAGGCCGATCAGGTTCAGGCCGACCTCGACCTGGCTGGTAAGGTCATGGCTCGAGGAACCCCGAACACCTTCGTGAATGGCCGTAAGCTCACGGGCGCCAAGCCCTTCGAGGAGTTCAAGTCCATCATCGACGAGGAGCTCAAGAAGGCTGAGGCCCTCAAGGGCAAGGGCATCAAGGCTGCTGACCTCTACGACGAGATCATCAAGAACGGTAAGGTCTTCCAGCCGCTCGAGGAGACGGTCAACACCTTTGACCTGACCAACGCAGCGGTCATGGGTAAGAAGAACGCGAAGATCCAGATCGTCGAGTTCTCGGACTTCCAGTGCCCCTTCTGCTCCCGCGTCACGGGCCCCCTCAAAGAGGTTCAGAAGCACTACGGTGACGACGCCGTCATCGTGTTCAAGAACTTCCCCCTCTCCTTCCACAAGGAGGCGATGCCCGCCGCCCAGGCCGCTCTGTGCGCCGGCGACCAGGGCAAGTACTGGGAGTACCACGACCAGCTCTTCGCCAACATGAAGGAGCTCAAGGAGAAGCTCTGGGGCAAGTACGCCACCGCGATCGGCATCGACGCGGCCAAGCTTGAGAAGTGCGTCGCGGACAAGAAGTACGAGGCTCAGGTCCGTGCCGAGATGGCCGAGGGCCGTAAGGCTAAGGTCCGAGGAACCCCCTCGATCTACATCAACGGACGCAAGTTCTCCTCGCCCTCCGGGTACAACCTGGCGGCGTTCACGAAGGTCATCGACAAGCACATCCTCAAGAAGAAGTAGTGCTCGTCGCCTTCGGGTGAATTCGGGAGGGGCCGCGGCGCATGTCGCGGCCCCTCTTTTTTTTGCCCTTGACTAAAACCTACTCGCCGGTCTATTTATGCGGACGTCAGGACCGGGTCGGGCCTCGAGGACATACTCATGTGCTTCCATCGCCCCCTACCTCTGACGCTCACGCTGTGTATCGCACTCGCGCTTACAGCTTGTGATCCTGGAGCGCCCCCAGAGGACAGCAACGACGGTCCTCCAGGCTCAGGTCAGACATACCTCCCGTCAGGAGGTGTCCCCGAGACGTGTGACCCGGCGACCTCCTTTGAAATGGCGCTGCTCTACGCTCCCGTAAACGCCGATATTCAGGGCGATTGGACGGGCTGGGCCGGCTGGCCTGTGACCTGGATCTTCGATGGCTCGGAGGTCCTGCGCTTCGACCAGATTCCCCAGACCTGCGATGCTCCGAACGACTGCACGTCGTCTGAGTTTGGTGAGAGCTACGCGGTTCACAGCGGCACCTTCAAGCTCAAGAACGCGCTGATCTTCATCGAATGGAATGGAGATTCGGCCTCGAACAGCCTGGTCCTTCCCGATGTTCTCTACGTGCTCAAGGAGTGCACAGGTAAGGTGTGGTTCATGGAGTCCAATTACACGTTTGGGGAGGTACCGTTTGAGAAGATCTAGTCGTCATCTCCTGATAGGCTTGGCGCTGGCGGCGAGCTTGGCCGCTTGCGCCTCCGACGAGGTCGTAGAGGAAGAGGTCTCCTCCTGGAACCACACTCCGAGCGGCAAGACGGACGGCCCCATCGAGCAGGCAAGCCCCACCGGCCTGGACGTGTCGGAGACCGACACCAACGCCCACTGGGGGCTCGACGACGTAGAGCAAGACACCTCAACCGACACCGCCGGGGGCGGTCCCATGGCGGACACGGCCCAGGACGTAGGGCCTGAAGAGCCCTCCCCTCTGGTCGTGCCAGAGTTCAGCGAGGAGCCACCTGCCTCGTGCGCGGCGGCCGACGCGAGCCAGTGGTACTTCCAGTTCCTCGACAACCTGTGCGACGACAAATTTGATCCCAGCTCCCTCGACCGAGAGCGCGCCTGCGCAGCCGAGGACAGCAGCGCCGAGATGCAGCTGCAGGACGGCACCTGGGTCACCTATTACCCAAGCGGCCAGGCCCCGGCCTGGGACACGACGAGCCTCGCCGGCCTGGTCCCGGACTCGATGGAGATCAGCGTCATCCTCATCAAGCGGGTCAACGGCGTCCCCCACTATCGCTACCTGTCCAACGGTCGCCACGACGTCTCGTTCCAGCCCTGGAGCACCACCAAGGTCCTGGCCGCGGCCAACGCGGGCTCGTACCTTCGTCTGGAGTCGAACGGTGAAGTGGGCCTGGATGCGAACGCCGGCTCACTGAAGCTGGGCGATCTGGTCACGAGCCTCGTGAACTACGACAACCAGCCGTACACATCGAACGGCCTCGGGGCCTATTTTCATCATGTGGGCGGTCGGCAACGAGCCGATGACCTCATCGGCCCGCTTTGGCTGAATCGACCGGAGACCGAGACCTTTGGAGGCAACTACGGCGACTCGGTGCCCCCGGTCGGCTACACCTACACGGCTCCCAACGGCGCCGAGCTCACCATCACGCCCGACCAGACCGGCGGCTACGCGAATCACCTCTCGACCGCCACCCTCGCGGAGGCCGTCAAGCGGCTGGTGCTCCACCGTGAGGAGCCCGCTCAACGACTCCCAGGGCTCGATTGGAAGGACGTTCAGGTGCTCCTCTATGGAGCCGAAGACTCCGCGAGCAAGGGAAGCTGGGGAGGTATGAGCGCCGACACGGCCGTCTACCTCCAGACCGGCCATGACATGGACTACATCGAGGAGCGAAGCCAGGGCGAGTGGATGACCTTCTCCAAGCTCGGGCTCGGCACCAAGGGGCAGTTCGTGCACATGGGTTACGCCTGCTTCCCGGTCCTGGACGACGCCGGACAGGCGGTGACCGGGCACGGACGAGAGTTCGTCATCGCGGCCCACCTGAAGGAGGGCGGAGGCGGCTGGGTTGGACGCGACCGTGAGCTCGCTCGCATCTACCGTCGCATCGAGCTGCGCATC
>CALCNF010000187.1 GCA_937897815.1 uncultured Pseudomonadota bacterium
GATGCCCTTCGGCGCACCTGAGGCCAAGCAGCGTAAGCGACCAGTGGCCCCTAAGGTGACTAAGCGCGCCGACATTCCGCAGACGAAGGAGCGCTTCGACGCCCCAGCGGAAGCTGAGGAGGCTCCTGTGGAGGCTGCAGAAGAGGCTCCTGTGGAGGCTGCTGCAGAAGAGGCTCCTGTGGAGGCTGCTGCAGAAGAGGCTCCTGTGGAGGCTGCAGAAGAGGCTCCTGTGGAGGCTGCAGAAGTGGCTGATGAGACTGAAGAAGAGGATGACAAGGCGTCTTAGTACGTCTAAGCAGGTTGACAGCACGGTGCTTGGACCATAATGTCCGGCACCTGAAAATCAGGTCCTGATCGGGGATCGTCTAATGGCAGGACAGCGGGCTCTGATCCCGTCAATCTAGGTTCGACTCCTAGTCCCCGAAGCTCGATAAAAATGTGGGGCGTTAGTCTAGTGGTTAGGACACTGGCCTCTCACGCCGGTATCACGGGTTCGAGTCCCGTACGCCCTACCAGAGGCGGGTAGCATTAGCTGCCCGCCTCTTTCTAATTCGTGGCCGGACATCCGAAGGTTTCCCGTTAATTTCGGGCGATCGACAGCAGCAGATCGCGGGTCGTCGTGACAGACGGTTTTGTTCTGGTCTATAAGAACGGGGCGACCGCGATTAACTGCGGTCAGATGCGTTGTGTGAGTGCAACGTACGATTGGGAGGAATGCATGTCTGGAACGACGGTCACTCCGTATTTGTTGGGACTCCATCTCTTTGAAGGTGTCGAGTCTGAGTCGTTGGCGTCTCTTGGGACCCGGTTTGAACGGGTGCGTCTAGAAGAAGGGGCCTGTCTTTTTGAACGCGGTCAGGCTGCAAATGAACTCTATGTCCTGGTCGACGGTCAGATCGACCTGTTGGAGGGCACCAAGGTCCGAGCAAGCATCCGACCTGTGTCACCCTTGGGTGAAATGGGTGCGTTGACGGCTGGGTTGAAGAGGAACACGACGGCTCGTGCCGTGGCGGCTTGTGAATTGTGGAAGATCAGCCGCGGTGACTTGCTCTCATACATTGATGTGGAGCCTGAGGCTGGGGCGCGAATGCTTCACAATCTGTTGGGGATTATCAGCGATAAAGTCACCCGTGACGGGATGCGGATTGAGCAGATGAGACACAACCTCATCCGCACACAGAAGGCGATGAAGATGCTTCGCGACGAAGTCTTGAGTCAGCCAGAGACTCAGCTGAGTGATGCGTTTCATGACACCCTAGAGGCGCTCATTTCTCACAATCGCCGTGTGAACTATGCGTTGGCGCCGCCGGCCGCAATGCCAGTGGTGGTGCGAGGTGAAGGGCGTGAGGAGCACTCAATTCTGAGGATCAGCCGGACACGGCTCGTCGTGCAGACGGAGTTGCCGATTGAGGTCGGGCTGCCTTGGAGTGGGGTCTTGGTGGCAGCAAATCTGGAGCTTCCTGTGAGTGGCACAGTGGCACATACAGGAGAGGGGACGATGGAGATCGAACTCGATCTCCTGATGGCCGAGTACGCCGATGCTTTTGAGGATTACCTCACTCAGGCACAATTGCTTGATTTAGTTGTGTAAAAGCGTTGTGGAGGACGCCCGATGCGCCGTTCTTTTCTGTGCATCTGTCAGCCCTAAACAGTAGAGTGAGCCAATCATTGTATTGGCTCGACGAACTCTGGGAGTTCTGTGCTCAAACTCGACGATTTTAGGAACGAGGCCCGTAATATTACTGAGGGTCAGTTCATTGCTCGAAACAACCATCCTGTGTTGGTTGTCCAAGGGCTTGTTCAAGGGGAACTGCTCAAGCAGCAGGTCTCTGTGGACATGGAGCGCCAAGAAACGGTCCGAGTGAAGCCTGGGCGTTCGACGATATCGGCGCCTCGTACTTCCGCGAAGCACCCCGGGACGATGCTCTTGCTTGATCCTGTGCATGGTGAAGTGTTCGGACCAGAGACCGATGCGACCTTCGAAGCACCTTCCCCACTATCGAAGCCTGTCTTTGTTTGGATTCGGCACAAAAAAGGTCGACCTGCATCAGGCCCGATTAGCATTGGACGTGTGGCGCAATGTGATGTGGTTGTCGCGGACTTCACAGTCTCACGAACCCATGCCTCGATACGACGGATCTCCGGCGAGTCGGCGTGGGAGCTCATGGATGCGGACTCCCGCAACGGAACCAAGCTTCAGGATGAATGGCTGCAGCCCAACGTCGCCCATCGTCTTACCAACGGCGTGACAGTGGGCCTCGGGCGCGTGAGCTTCGTGTTCTATACCCCTGCTGGGTTTTACTCGCGCTTACGAACAGCCGCTGGGGAGTGAGGAGCGCGCGCTTCTGCTGGCAGGGGGGCTCCTCGGTACACGCTAGCGGACGTTAAGCTGCTTTTCGACGACGATCTTGTAGGCTGCGAGCTTGTTATACAGGGTGCGGCGGTCGATACCGAGCTGCTCTGCTGCGCGCTTCTTGTTGCCGTTGGTGTCCTGCAGGGCCTGCATGATCGCTTCGCGCTCAATATCTGAGAGCCGGCGTCCGGAGAGGCTCGCGCCGGTCATACGTCCCGTGTTTACACCGGTGATATCAGGGAACGAGCTCAGATCCTCAGGTTGAAGGGTGCTGTTGTCTGCGAACAGACTGGCGTTCTTTAGGACCATCTCAAGTTGTCGCACGTTTCCCGGCCAATCGTAACGGCAGAGCAGACTCAGGGTCTTCGGGCTGACCGCCTCCACGCCACCCACCCCGGCTTCGCGGTTAGCTTGGAGGAAGTGCTGGATCAAAGCGGGGATGTCATCGCGGCGCTCGCGCAGCGGTGGAAGCCGGACAGGGATGACAGCGAGTCGGTAGTAGAGGTCCTCTCTGAATCGCCCTGCGGCGACCTCTTCTGTGATTTGACGGTTGGTCGCCGCCACGATGCGGACGTCGACGTGCCGCTCCTTGGTGTCTCCGACCTTCTGAATCTCCCCGCTCTGGAGGACACGCAGAAGCTTGACCTGCATCTCTAGGGGAAGCTCTCCGAGCTCGTCTAGGAGCAGCGTGCCACCTTGAGCGGCTTCGAAGAGCCCGAGCTTGTCGTTAGTCGCGCCGGTAAATGCACCCCTCACGTGACCGAAGAGTTCGCTCTCCAAGAGGTTCGCTGGGATGGCTCCACAATTGACCGCGACAAAGGGCTTGTCGCGTCGAGCGCCATTAAAATGGATCGCACGAGCGACGAGCTCCTTGCCCGTACCCGACTCACCTTCAATGAGCACTGGGATGGTGTTGTCGAGCAACCGGTCCATGATCTGGAAGACGCGGCGGATGGGGTCTGAGGCGCCGATGATCTTGTCGTATTGATGGTTCGCTTTGAGCTGTTGGCGCTGTTGGACGACCACGCGATGAGTGGCCTCCAGTTGCTGGGTCCGCTCGTCGAGCTGTTCACGCAGTCGCTCATTGAGCGTCTCGACCTCTTCACGCGATTGCTCCAGGGCGTGTTGGGTCTGCTCCATACGTTCGAGCAGTCGCGCTGTGTCGAGCGCGACAGCGGCTTGCCCTGCAAAGGCTTGCATTTGAATGGAGTCGTCTTCGTCGAAGGCCGAGGTTTGAAATCGATTGTCCATATAGATTGCGCCGATGACGCGGCCACGGACCGTCATTGGGAGACACAGCACGGAGCGAAGCTTGAGGTCATGGACCGAGAGCTGCTCGCGGTAGCGGTCGTCTTCCATTGCATCGATGGTCAGCAGTGGCTCCCCGCTCTCGATGACACGTCTGGCGATGCTGCGGCTGATTTTGAATCGAGTGTTACGGATGTTCTCTTGGTCGATGTTCCGCGCGACACGGATGGGCATGTTGCCGTCGTCACTCTCTTCCACGAGCAGGAGGAAGCCGCGCTCGGCCCCGCAGAGCAGGATGGCCGAGTCCATGATGTACTCAAGGAGCCGCTTCGGATCGTGCTCCGCTGCCATTCTGCGACTGACCTCCAAGAGCCTGGTCCATCTCTCTCGGCTGCGTGATGAGTCTACGGGTACTCGCAGTGGTGTGACTGTCATGCTGTCGGCCTCGAGCCATGCGCGATGGCGCTCGCGCTGTGATTGAAATGCCTCTCGGTAGAGGGCTGGTACGGTGTCGAACAGTCCTTGCAGCAGCCTCTTTACCTCGGAGGCCTCTGCGGTCATCACCGCTTGGTCGCCTCGCCGCTTGGCCGCCTGGCTGGCGACCCTGTGGATGTGCCAGCGCTGGTCTGGATTAGAGATGGAGTCCGCGGCATTTCGGGCAGCCGCTGCGTGCTCTTGCTGGTGCGCTTCATCTTGGTCACTTATGGCGTAAGCCTCCGCCAATCGCGCATGTGCTTGGGCCCCCAAGGCCTCCCTTTCGGCTCGCTCCGCTGTGTCGAGCGCTCGTTTGCCATAAGTGATGGCCTCTGAGGTTCTGCCCTGTTCGGTCTTTAGGCTGGTCAGGGCGAGCAGGATCTCGCTCTGCTCACTGATGCTCTCGCTGAGCTCTGCCGCGTCGAGCGCCGCGAGCAGCCGCGCTTCTGCCTGCTCCCAATCGGCGAAGTCCATCGCGACCTCACCGAGGAGGAGCAGTAGAGAGCCCTCCATGAATTGGTCCTCTGCCGCGCGTGCTCTCTCAAGTCCAAAGCTCAGTACACGTTCTGCGTCCTCGCGCTGGCCCAGGTAGCGCCAGAGATTTCCAAGGTTGCCCGCCAATTGAATCTCGCGACCGACTTGGGCGAGTCCCTTCGCCATGGCAGCCGCTTCTTCATAGGTGGCCAGCGCTTCTGCGAACGCGCCCCGCTGATGTTGAACGACGGCGAGGTTTTGTAGCGCTGTCAGTACACGAGAGGGGTCGTTAGAACGCTCTCCCATCAGGAGCGCTTCCCGGTAGTGGCTTTCGGCCTCGTCGAGTTCTTCCCGCCGATGTGCAACCAGCCCTAGGGCGGTCACGATCGCCGCACACTCTGTCGAGTCATTCACTGCGCGCGCAGAC
>CALCNF010000188.1 GCA_937897815.1 uncultured Pseudomonadota bacterium
AGGGCGAATCCATTCTCAGCAAGACAATTAACTATTACTACGCCGACGACGAGCTGCAGCAAACCATCACAAAATACGTGTATTCGTGCTGCGACGACTTCGCGGTGACCCGGCCCTCGTGCGATGGCGAGCGCACGGTCGAGGTTCGATGGCCGTCTGGTGTGACGAGCAGCCAGACCGCTCCGGCGGGCCAGCGAGTTCTCACGGCGGTCGAGCCTGCGTGGTGGAGCCTCGATCCGGAACAGGCAGGGACGGTCACCCTGGATCCCACGTCCGCCGGCTCCCCTCAGGCCTGCGTGGGCAGCCTTCAAGGCCAGTGGACGTGCTGTGATGCCGCGGAGGCGCCGTGCACCGTCGCGGTCCCGGAGGCCGAGGGCTCGTCTCAGCACGCGAAGCTCCAGGATGAGATGGCTATGGCTCTGCCTACTGGCCCGCCGCGCTGGATCGTCGCGACCTCCCCATCCCCACCGAGACCGGGCCAGAGCGTCGAGGTCTATCTGATGCTTCAGAGCGACCCCAGAGAGTTTGAGTCGCTCACGTCGGGCCCCTCAGCGCCGACGCTCATGCACGGCTTGAGCACCTTGAGCTGGACCGCGATCGACGAGAGCGCCCAGACCCTGAGGACGCTCACGGAGGTCCCTCAGGACGCGGCGACCCTGGAGCTGACGCTGTTCCCGTTCGATCTCCCCAATGAGCCCACCTGGGTCATGAGCACCGCGTCGGCGATCGATCCCGTCTGGTCGACTCAAGACTTCTATCCCTATCGCATCACTGGGGGCGTGACCGAGTTCTGGCACATGCCGCTGTACACGACGCTCTTGCGCGACGAGACGCCCGGGATCGTCCTCAGTCACCTCAGCCTGCAGACCCTCGCCGGGGATCCTGTCACCTACACGATCTTCCCCGATCCCATGGCCCTGGCGCGCGGCAAATTCCTGGTGGATCCCGAGTCGGTGATCGGCGTGGACCAGCTGGTTCTCAAGGACGTGAGCGGGACCTACCAGGAGACGATCGAGATCTTCCCCCGAATGTCCCTTGAAGAGGCGCTGCCTCGGATCACTCAGGTGCTCGGTGGCCTCGCCAATGTGCGGCTGTTCGAGGGGGGCGATGACGCGTCATTTCTGTTCTCGATGCTCGACGATCAGGGGCGCTTTATGCCCCCCGAGCCCGAGCTGCTCACGGTAGAGGTCGAGGGTGGAGAGTTGATCCGATCGGTTCAAAATCAGATGTCCTCCTACACGATGGTCGGGACCCTGCGAACGCTCCCCGGATCGGGCCCGGGCCAAGCCAAGATCTTCACGAAGGACGGCCGCTTTATCGGCGCCTTCCCCTTCGAGCGCCGCGCCCGCGGCGACTCTGGAGTCTCCGCCGCCGACTCCTGGATCGAGTCCGCTGAGCTCGAGGAGGAGGAGGCTCCCTTGAGCGTCGAGGACGCGACTCATCGCGTGACCGTGACCGCGCGAAACGTGATCGGCGATGTGCTCGGGTTCAATCCAGTCGTCGATGTGGTGGTCTCGGGCGGCGCTCAGATCAGTCAGCCGCGAGTCGGCCCTTACGGTAAGCTTCATTTCCTGGTCGCCGTGAGCGTGGAGCCGGGAGAGATGACCGTCGAGGTCACCCTGGATGGCGGCGCTATGGAGCCGCTGGTCGTCTCTCATGAGGGCCATCCCTTCGGTGGCCCGCCAGAGCCCGCCGACCCGGAGACTTCGCTCGTTGACGCCGCGGACTCAAGCAGCGCCGAGGAGCCGCCGTCCCCGTCCTCGACTCCGGACAGCGGAGGTTGCGGAGCGTCGAGCCCGGGCGGATCCGGCGGCTGGCCCTGGATGGCGCTCTTGCTCATCTGGCTCTTCACCCGCCCAGCGCGCCGCCGGGGCCGAGCGGCCCTCGTCGTGTCGATCGTCTCCGTGGTCGCGTGGTCTTCTTCCCCCGTTCAGGCGGTCACCTTCGAGGACCTCAGCGGCTCCTCGGGGATCGCCGACGCCACCGAAGAGACGGTCGTTCCCGTCTGGTTTGACGTCGACATGGACGGGACCCCTGAACCCCTCTGGATCTCCTACGAGGGCTGGTACGGGGTCGATCTTGAGGCCCCTGGCCCCCCGAAGATTCTGCAGTTGGAGCCGCCGGATGGCTTTGATGAGGAGGAAGGACCGGCCATCGTCACTGTGGGGATGGACCTCGTGGGCGACTCCCACCCGGAGCTGCTGGTCATCACGGGCGAGGTCGCCGTTTATCGCCTCGTGGCGCCCTGGACGTTCGAGATCGTCAAGAAGCGACCCGTCAACCTGCCGCCGGCGACCCAGCTCGACGCGGCCGTCGGGGATCTGAACGCCGATGGGCTCCCTGATGTCGTCCTGGGGATGACGCTCCTGCGCGCGGAGCTCTTCCCCCGCTCGGGTCATCCCGACGTCGTCCTGATGAACCTCGGTAACGGTCGGTTCGACTCCTTCATCGTGGAGCCGAGCGCCGCGGGCCTCTCCAACGGCTTGACCTTGGCGGACCTCGACGGTGATGACCGGCTCGATCTCATCGAGAGCAACGACCTGACCAGCCTGTCGGACAAGAGCCGCATCTTGCTCAACCGCACCGAGCCTGGTGACTCCGTGCCGACCTTCGTGGTCTCCGAGCACGCCTATGACACGGGCACCTATGGAATGGGAGCCGCCGTCGAAGACATCAACGGAGATGGCCTGCTCGACATCTACAACTCTTCTCTTGGTCGCGACCTGGTCGTCTTGGGTCAGCCAGACGGCTCGTGGCTCGACGCAACGGCTGAGCTCGGCTTTCGACACGAGTGGGGAGAGACCGGACTCAGGAATCAGTGGTCCCCGTCTCTGATCGATCTCAACGGCGACGGTCGACTCGATGTCTACGTGCGGCAGGGCGGCAACGGGCCGGGAGGCGGCGTGATGAGCTCGGCCGCTCCAAACGTCGGCTACTACGAGCGAGATATCGTCTATGAGCGTGATGAAGAGGGCCGGTTCAACCGCCGACTCCCCCCCTATCACCAAAAGGTCGCGACGCGAGGTCGTCAGGGCGCGATCGGCGACTGTGATGACGACGGACTGCCCGATGTCTCCCATGGCGGAGAGGTGGGCTCCGCGGGCTTCTGGCGCAACACGACCGCCCTGGCGGCGGGTGCACGTCCGACTACCCTCCGATTCGAGTCCACGGTCAGCGGTTGGCCTCCGACGGGCGCCCACATCACGGCCGTCTGTGACGGCGCGGTCATTCATCGAACCCTGAACGCCGGCGGTCACATGGGCTCGACCCTCGCCACGGAGATCTATCTCGGCTCCATGAACTGCGCGAGCCCGACGACCGTGGACGTCCGTTGGCCCTCGGGCGCGACCAGCACCCAGAGCGTGCCGGCCGCCGATCGGATCGCCATCGCCCAAGAGCCCCAATGGTGGCGTCTCGACCCCGAGTCCCCGGGCGCCGTGACGCTCGATCCGACCGGCACCGGGTCCGAGCAGGCCTGCGTCGGGAGCCCCCAGGGACAGTGGATCTGTTGTCAGGCCGCGGATGCGCCCTGCGTGCTTGAGCCGCCTCAGGCGGTCGGCGGTCGACTTCAGGTGAAGCTCGCCGGTAAGCGCACGATGGCGCTTCCGATGGGCGACCCTCTGTGGACGCTCTCGACCGTCCCCGCGCCGCTTCGACCTGGCGGCATGGCCGAGGTCTTCGTCATGTATCAGGGTGACCCAAGGGCCTTTGAAGAGCTCACGTCTGGGGCGAGCCCACCGACCTTGATGCAGGGACTGAATACCCTGGCCTGGTCGGTGGTGGATCCGGAGGCGCACACCTTGCGGACCTTTATTGAGGTCCCAGAGGGCGCCCAGAGCGTCGAGCTCACCCTGTTCCCCTACGACCTCCCGACCTCACCGACCTGGAGCTTGAGCACCGCCTCCGCGTTGGACCCCCATTGGTCGAGCCAGCATCTCTATCCTTATCGCATCACAGGCGGCGTCACCGAGTATTGGCATCTCCCGCTCTACACGACCCTTATCCATGGCGAGTCTTCGGCGACGGCCAGCTCCTTTCTGGAGTTGACCGCGGTCGGCGGGGCGCCGCTCGAGTTCACCTTCTCTTCTGACCCCATCATGCTCACGCGGGGCCGCTTCCTGGTCGACCCCGAGTCTGTGCAGGGGGTGGAGAGCGTGCGCTTGCGCGATCTCGCCGGGAGCTTCGATCAGACGTTCGAGATTTACCCTCAGGTCTCCCTGGAGGAGGCGCTGACGCGGCTCGACAGCGCCGTCGGCGGCGTCATCAACATGCGCCTGTTGTCCGGCGGTGATGTCTCCTCGTTCATGTTCTCGGTGCTGGACTCAGCGGGCAACTACATGCCTCCAGAGCCTGAGCTCGTCTACATCGAGGTCGTCGGCGGTGAGCTGATTGAAGAGCCCACGACGCAGCTCGCCTCCTACACCATGGGAGGCACGATTCGGACCCTACCGGGCATCGAGCCAGGGGCCGTGAGGATCTTCGCGGTCGATGGGCGCCTGCTCGGCGAGCTCACCTTCGAGCGTCGAGCGCGGGGGGACTCAGGCGTGTCGGCTCCCGATTCCACGATCGAGGCCACGCTCCTGGAAGGAGCAGAGGCTCCGGAGCGGCCGCTGGACGCGACGCACCGGGTGCTGGTCACCGCCCGACACGCTCTGGGCGACTTCTTGGGTCTGAGCCCTGCGATCGATCTGGAGATCACCGGTGGTGAGCAGGTCACGGAGCCGACCGTGAGCCCC
Source organism: uncultured Pseudomonadota bacterium (assembly GCA_937897815.1). GTDB lineage: Bacteria > Myxococcota_A > UBA9042 > PHBI01 > CALCNF01 > CALCNF01. The sequence goes on from CALCNF010000188.1 coordinate 4,737, forward strand.
TTTGGAGGGGTCTGGTTCGAGGTGGCGATCGCGGAGGAGCCGGGAGAGATGGTCATTGAGGTCTCCCTGGATGGGCAGGCGCTTGAGCCGCTCGTCTTGGCTCATGATGGTCATCCGTTCGGAGCGCCGGACGTCCCTGATGTCCAGCCTGAGGACACGCAGCCCGACGCGGTGGAGACGCCCGAGCCCGCTGAGCCTGAGCCCGCGCCCGCCCCCCGGGACTCCGGCGGATGCCAGGCTGGAGGGGGCTCTACGACGGGGCTCGTGGGCTCCTTGGCCCTGCTGATTCTCCTCGCTATGGGGCGGAGGCGTCGTGTCGAGCGCGCCTGTCTCCTGATCCTTCTGGTGGCGCTCCCGTCCACGGCGCGCGCCGTGACCTTCGAAGACCTGAGTGAGCCCACCGAGTTGACCGAGGTCTTCACCACGACCGTGGGACCTGTCTGGTTTGACGCAGATAT